>DASSFT010000226.1:0-2194 GCA_035694045.1 Chitinophagaceae bacterium | reverse complement strand
CGTTTATATATCCTGTAATTGAGTGACCAGGAAACCTGCGAGATAAGATAATTTCGTCCGAATAATTTTCGCTCCTTGATACTTCCATCCTGTGCCAATTCATATACCTTACCATCATAGATAGTTCGCAATAAACCCTGGCTAAAAGATAATTCTGTAAAATGTCTTGAAGACCGCATGTACTCAATGCCAAGGCCGGCATTGAAAAGAATGGATGTATTCGCAAACGGGTAACGGTATTCGCCTAATTCTGAAAACACGACTTCGGTTCTCTGAGCACCCGTTTTGATCTTAACAACAGAATGAAATGGAACGGCACCACCGATCGTAAATCCAAAACCCTTTGGAATGTCATATCCTGCAAGGCCATATAAAAAAACGGGTCTGGATATCGGAAGAGAATCCTGGCCGAATGCAATGACAGGGAGTGTAAACAAGAGCAACAAGGGTATGGTTTTCATAGTTGAGTGTAAAGATTCTCAAATCATTTCTCAATGTCAAGCTCCCCGAACCATTTTAGTAATTTTGCTACGGCTTTCTACGAGGTTAGCAGGTCCATATGTTAATCGGAGATGATCAATTTAAATGGCCCTCTGAGTTCCCCCGATCACCCCAGTGTTGCTGTTGCTCGCTCCAGGGGAGTCCTTCTAACCAACAGAATAAAAAAATGTTGCAGGTCAGAGTTTATCCCGATCCATCGGGACGACCTGCAACAACATCGGTTTGCGGAAGAGACTCCTCGCGAAAGGAGTACATCGATCAAGCCATCGAATGCACTTCTCCTACAATGATATTATTTACCTCTTGTATCTCTGGCTGCCCGGGATCGGCACCTAATGACTGCATAATAGGTACCAGGGTTTGCCCGAAGGCTTTAAACTCTTCCATACTATCCCAAACATCAGTTACCTGCACGTTTTTTGGATCTCCATGACATACATGATAACTTCTTCCCTTTGGTGAGCCTGCACCAGCAGCCTCTAATTTCTTAACTGTTTCTTTGTAAGTAGCAAGTGGAAAGCCAGAAGGCTTAAAATGAAAAACGAATGACATAAAAATTGATTTTGAAGTTAAAAAAGAAGTTGAGCAATGAAGTTTGATGATTTATAAAACATTTTGTCGAAACAAATTTTCCGCTTTTGTGAGCTGAGTCTCTCCTCCGGTCGGGGCACGACATTTACCAGCTTCCCTACCATCCGCATCGAACAAGTTGCCGGAAAAATGAATCGTTTATTTATAAGCGATCGCCGCACTGGTAGGACCTGTCAGCGGAAGCCATTCCGTGGAAGTGAATCCGGTTTGATGGGCCCAACTGTCAAAATCATTGAAGGTAAAATCAAAGCCACCTTGTGTCTCAATCAACATGTTGAGCGACATCATTAGCCCGAAAGCATTTTTCCTCCTGTCATTATCAATAATGTTTTCAATGCAAACAAAGGCGCCTCCTTGCGGAAAAGAATCATAGGCCTTTTTCATCAACTGCAGTTTCTCCTCTTCGGTCCAGTCATGTAAAATATTTCCCATCACGATTACGTCCGATTGCGGTATCGGATCAATAAAAAAGTTGCCTGACGCGACATGAACCTGATTCGAAAGGTTGTGTTGCTTCACATATGCTTCAGCAAGTGGCTTCACGGAAGGAAGATCAAATATGGTACAACTCATATGAGGATTGTTGGCAGCCACCTGGACGCATAAGGCGCCGATAGCTCCACCTGCATCCGTGAGTGAATGATAATGCGAAAAATCAAATTGTTTGGCAAAGCTCATGAAAGCGCCAAGCTGCACTCCTGTCATGGCGTTCAGAAATTCAAACAGGCTAGCCGGGTCTTTGTAAAGCTCATCGAATTGATTGCCTGATTTGGTTGAGACGTATTTCAATTCGTTTTGTGGTTTTCCTGTGATCAATCCTTCTTCAAGATCACCCCAATATTTGTAAAGACGGTTATTTGACATTTCAAGGATACCACCCAAATAAGCAGGTTTCTTTTTATCGAGAAAGAAATCGGTTTCTGCTGTATTGCTGTACTCGGCGCCTTCGTATATACCCTGCCGATTCAGGAATCCCAAAGCCACCAACGTGTCGAGGAAATCATAAAGCCCCCGGTCATGGAGACCTACCTTTTTTTGTATGGTTTTTCCCGATAAAGGACCATTAGCCAGTAGGGTAAAGAGATTGAACCGGATTGCGGCG
>DASSFT010000225.1:0-3982 GCA_035694045.1 Chitinophagaceae bacterium | reverse complement strand
AGAAGGAGTGATTGAATCCCGGATCCAAGCGTTTCTTCTATCGGAAGGGTATTGCCGATACAATTGGGCAATATTCTTTGTTGCCAAAATTGCAACAAAACCAGAAGTATAAAAACCCATGAACGTAGTAGTGTAGTTATCCGTTACCGACTTAGACGGTGGTGCCCAAAATAAGGCTTCTGTTTCCTGGGAAGTATACAATTTATCAGGATAGTTCATGTTCATCATTGGCACAGCGTTCAATACCTCACGTGACAAGTTTTTAGCTTTTGTAAATTCCTCTTTAAACAAATAGACCCGGGCTAGCAGGGCCTTAGCGGTTACGTAATTGAAAACATGTCTTTTGCTTATCTCGGATACCGGCAAGAGTTGTAGAGCATCATTTAGATCACCGATAATACTATGATATACCTCTGCTACGGATCGCCTGTTTATTGGCTCCTCAATATCCGAAGTGCGTACATAAGGAATGCCTAAGTGAGAAGCATCTGCCGTATAGTTATACGATTGAGCAAACATATTTACCAGCAGAAAATGCATCCAGGCCCTGATGGCCAGCGCCTGGCCTTTTATATTTGCGGCCTTAGCAATATCCTCATCTTTATACTCTTCAGTTTTTTCGATCACGAAATTACAAGCTCGGATGTTCTTATAGTAACTATTCCATAGACCAGGTCCATTATTGATTGAAGGATCATCTGCCCTCTGGTTCCACATATAATTCTCCGTTAAAACAAATCGTGGCTTTATATTATCCGCCATTAGTTCCGGGTAGGACAAATTAAAACCATCAGCATAAGCTTGATTAGAATTTGCCAGCAAAACATAAACCCCGTTCATATAGTGGACAGTTGTTTTGAGATCCACTACATAACCTTGTTTTAACAGTTTTGTCTTATCGATCACTTCAAGGAAATCTTTTTTACAGGAAAGTCCAAAAAACGATAATAAAATGATCAGATAACCTATACTTTTTTTCATACTCCAGAAGTTTTATAATTAGCTTTAAAAATTAACAGTAAAACCCAATGACCAGGTACGCTGAATAGGGTAGCTATAATAATCCCGACTATATACATCTGTTGACCCGGGATCTTTACTGGCTGCGCGGGTTTTAGATGTTGTCAATACGGCGATATTATTCCCTTGCACAAATAATTTCAGTCCTGATAATTTAAGTGGCTGAATCAGCTTAGAAGGGAACTGGTAGCCTAAAGAAATATTTTGTAAGCGGATGTGATCACCATCAAACAGGAATCGGGTAGATTCAACGGACCCTGACGCATTATTTAACTTTCGTATGGGATTGGCTGTTTGGTCTCCTGGTTTCTGCCAGCGGTCAAGGGCAAGGCTGGTTTCATTAGCATAAGGGGACGCCCCATCAGGAACTGACCTTGTAACATTATAAATCTGGTACCCGTATTGATAATAAAGCATAATTGCCAACTCCACCCCCTTATATGAAAAGGTATTAGTTACGGCGCCAAAACCATCGGGTTGCACTTTGCCGACAAAATCACGTTTAGCAGCATTAACATTTGAATTAGGCTTGCCAGTTGAATCTATGTATAAAGCGGCACCAGACGCCGGGTCTACGCCCGCCCATCTTCTGAGATAAAAAGAATTAAAGTTTTGCCCTTGCTGACTAAAGACAAAAGTCAATTGCTGTTGTGGGAGTGCATTGTTGGCTTTTACTAGTTTGTTTTGATTTGTACTCCAATTGGCATTCAGGCGCCATTTAAAATGACGGCCGCGAATGATATCGCCTGATATCGACACCTCAACACCTTTATTTTGCATGGTTCCGATATTCGCCAGGATGCTCTGGGAACCTGTTGACCCAGGCAGCGGAAGTGGATAGATCAAATCTTTGGTAGTCCGCTTATAGATATCAGTACTGACACTTAATCTCTCTTTAAACAAGCGGAATTCAAGCCCTGCATCCCAGGAAAAAGTATTTTCCCATTTAACATCGGCATTACCCGCTTGCAAACTACTGGACCAGACAGCAATGCTTGCGCTATATTGACCCGCATTAAGTGGATCAAACGGAGTAAACCGATCTATAGCACCAGCGTTACCAGCGGCACCAATGCTTCCCCTGATCTTCAGATAGTCCAGCCATTTTTTTGTTGATCCCATAAATGGCTCAGAACTTATGATCCAGCCGGCGCCGGTACTCCAATAAGTTCCGAACCGTTTATCCTCACCAAAACGGGAAGATCCATCACGACGGATAGTTGCAGTAAGAAAATATCTATTGGCATAATCATAATTTAGCTGGCCAAAATAAGAAAGCAGTGTTTCCTGGAGAACATAACCACCAAAACCGTTACTGGGCAGGATTGCTGCTCCGGGACTGGTGATCTGGTCATAGTAAGGAGAGGTAAAGCCCGTAACACCTAAACGCAATATTTTTTGATTAAGAATTCGTGCTTCCTGTCCAGCTTGTAAACCCACATTATGATTTCCAATCGATTTATTATATTTCAAAATATTGGTACTGATCAAATTTAACCGACGGGTATCAACTTCGTCAATGCGACCACCAATCTTACCTAACTTGCGGTCAAATAATCTTGGATCATTTTTTTCCTTGCCTTCATTTAGCATAAAATCAAAACCAACATTGCTCAGAAGGCTCAGTGATTTCAAAATATTTAACTCTATATATAAATTACTTATTCCCCGAAATGCAGTATTCTTGTTGATGTTGTATTTAGCGGCAGCAGCAGGGTTTGTCAAAAAAGAGCTTGGATATTCTGCAACATACTCGCCATTTTCCAATAAAAAGGGATGTAATGGTGACAAAAATTGAAAGGTTTGCATAGACATATTACTAGTAGCCGAAGTACCACCGTAATCTTGTATATTATGAGATAAGGTACTATTGATCCCAAACTTCAACCAATGGGCTGCTCTGTGCTCTAAATTCAAGCGGAGGGATTTTCGATCAAATCCAGTTGCTTTTAGGATCCCGTTTTGTTTGGTATATTCCAGGTTGAGGTAAAACGTCGTCTTTTCATTGCCTCCCGAAGCAGATAATTGGTTGGAAAATGTTGTCGCATTTTTTTTAAACAATTCACCTATCCAATCCGGCTGCGGATAAAAACTCCCATCCGATCTTGTCGGAAACCTTGTCTTCAAATCAGCCAGTATTGTAGCATCATTCCAGGTTGGGCTGGTATTCTTATATGTTTCGTAAAGCAATTCAAGATATTCCTGCTGGTTCAATAGCTCCGGCAATTTTGTCGCATCCGCAAAATCGGCCTGGTGCCGGAAACTGAAACGAGTTTTGCCAGCTTTTCCTTTTTTGGTAGTTACCATGATTACCCCGTTGCTGGATTGGGCGCCGTATAAGGCGATAGCTGCCGCATCCTTCAAGACAGTTATACTTTCAATATCCCCGGGATTTAGTTGAGCCAAGGGATTGCTGATTGTTGTATTGGATCCGTCAAAATACATATCCATAGGCTCCTGCGATACAGGTACACCATCAATTACGATCAGTGGATTTCTTACTACCGAACCGTTTGCCGGGCTGGCAGCAGTCGAAATCCCCCTTAGTAAAAAATTGCTTACTCCGCCACCAGGCTGCCCTGTGCCGGGTGTAACCAATAAACCCGGTACTAAGCCTTGCAATGATTTATCAAAACTTCTGTTTGGTAATGTAGCAATCTGCTCACCTTTCACAACTGTAACTGCGCCTGTAATAGCTTGCTGTTTTTGTTTGCCGTAGGCAACAACGACTTCGTCACCTTCCTTGACTGCAATTTTTATTGTAACATTAATCGTAACGCGGCTATTCACACGTATCTCCTGCGGCTCAATGCCTACGCCTGTTATTACTAGCGTGGCTTTTTCATCCACGTTCTTTAATTCATAGTAGCCATCTGTATTGCTGCTTGTTCCGTTTTGTGTTCCCTTCACTACAATGGATGCTTGCACGGGTTCACCATTTTCATTTGTTATCCGGCCGCGG
>DASSFT010000224.1:0-7132 GCA_035694045.1 Chitinophagaceae bacterium | reverse complement strand
GTGCAAAACCAATTGCTATTAAGGAGCTTCGGTATTGCCGAAGCTTTTTTGTTTCACCAGGAAAATTTATCGTTTTCGCAGCCGCAATGCTTTAGTCATAGTTTTGCTCAAATTGAAACCGGCATTGAATTCATCAGACCGAAAAGACATTCAAAAAACAGCCAGAATTGCCGCTGTTTACAATATGATTCCAAATCTTATTTGGACAGCTTTGTTTCTTATTCCAATAGGATATTACTGTTATGCATTTGTTTCCGCGAAATTCACATACGTATCACTGGGCCTTAGCCTAATTCCCATTTTCTTTCCAAATTCTTTTTATGACCGGATACAGCTTAGTAGAAAGGTATCATTTTACAAACGATTGGGCGTTCGATACATAAACATATTGGCTCAAAATGGAGCTCTACTGAATTCATTTTTAAAAAGGAAATATCCTCACTTTAGAGCGATTTATAAGAATAGATCATCAATAAGAAAGCAATATTTTCAAACCTATTTTTTTGAGAAATTCCACTTTTCGCTTTTCATCTTTTTTACTATCCTGACAATAGATGCAACCATCCAAGGTCAATTGTATTGGGTTATAGTTTTAATTATATCGAACCTTCTTTACAATGTTTATCCCAACCTATTACAACAATATGTTCGTGTCAAATTGAAATCAGCCGGGATGAAAAAAAAACCTTCGGAGTCCTGAGTGCTTACCAGGATATCTGCGGCTAGAATTGGGTTTGCTCCAGTTAATTCTCCGAAATACCCAATTCATACCCCATCAGCTTCATAAAGACGGGCAAGAGGAAGAACTTCGATGCCAAAACCTCATTTTATGAAAAGTATATTTTTCTATCTATGTGTGCTGGTCGCTTTTACAAGTTGCGCCCAGACACCAAAAACCAATAATACCGTCCCTGTCGAACTCATAACAAATGACTCCACGTACTGGATGATCTCAACCGTTTCAACAGTGGGCTATGTTAACACGACTTCCGGTCCTAACTACAACACCTACAAAAGTGGGGGAGGAATGATCGTAAAATTCAAGTTCAAACCCAATAACCGTTTCGAGTTCTTGCTGTATGTGCAGGCCAACACCTATGGCGTCGATAATGAAGCCTGGACACAGGTAGAAGGAACTGTAGAGTTCAAAAAAGATGCAAAAGGTCAGAATATATTCGTGACCAGGGCGGAGAGAGGCACGTATCGCACTACCAGGAATGGTAGCACCAGCTCAAGAGCCATTCCCAAAAATGAATTAGAAGGTCAGCACTCGTGTACATTTTTGTGGGAAAAAACAAAATTCAGGGACGACCCGGATCATACCTACCTGTTGATGGTGGATATGGAACAACACCCGGATATTGATCTCAGCAAACCGGGATCGATCGATCCCTCATGGGTGTCGAAATTTCATATTCCAAACCTTTAAGGTTTTTTAAAACCTTATAGGTTTAAACGCATTCTTTTAATTCTTTTTCCGTGTAGGCCACGTTTTGTTGTTTTAATACTTCGTCGGGTACGCCATTCCAACGCGTCGCTTTATTACCCTCGTACCCGATATCCTTTACACCGATCTCCGAAGTATAAAAACCTGTGGCGGTCAGATTGCGCATTAAGTTGAAGAAATTGACTCCCGGTTGCATGCCAGGCCCGACGATCCCTTTTTTAACAGGGTTTCCATTTTTGTCCTTATAGCTGATCTCCGGGTAAGCTATTTCATCCACGATTTTCAATTGCTCGGTTTCGCTGCAATCTTTAAAAGACTTCTCAAAACGCTTGAGACATTGCATGTCAAGCCAACGAAGTCCGCCCCGCATGGGTACCTGGTGCTGTGGCATGTCTTTTACGATAAATTCGATGAAATCCGGCACCTTGGCATCGGATGCACTTCCGCTTACTTCATCCCTCGGTATGATAATGTCGGCAAGGATAGTGATAGTCGCCATCTCATGATCGGTAAAGAACTTTCCTTTAGCCAGTACTTCTTTCTCATATTTCACCTCATCGGGATTGCGGTCCAGATTGAATTTCGGTTCTCCACTGGTTTCTTCCGTTTTCGGTTTCTCATCTCCGGTCTTACAACCAGCGATAACGGCAGGAGCAGCAACAGCGCCGGTCGCGATCAGTTTGAGTGATTTTCTTCTATCCATTTGATTTAAAAATTCGAAGTTTATAATATCGAAACCCGAAGCTTATAGGGATTTCGCGTTTAAATATTTCCTTTTTTTAATTCATCAAAAATATAATCGCAGGCCCTCCAGCTCAATGCCAGGATTGTCCAGGTAATATTTTTATCCGCCTGCGAAACAAACTGGCTTCCATCCACGCAAAACAGGTTTTTACAATCATGTGCCTGGCTCCATTTATTCAACGCCGACCGTTTGGGATCAGAGCCCATTCGTACTGTTCCTGCTTCATGAATGATCTCACCCGGCCTGGACAAGCCGTAGTTATTCTTTTCATCATCATCACCGCCCCAGGTTATGACGGCACCCATGTTGTGCATGACCTCTTTAAACGTTTCTTTCATATGCTTTGCCTGCTTTATTTCATGTTCACTCCATTTGACATTGAAACGTAAAACGGGGATGCCGAATTTATCGACAACATTGGGATCTATTTCGCAATAGTTTGACTCAACGGGGATGGCTTCACCGCGGCCTGCCATGCCGACACCGCAACCGTAGAAGAAGCGGTAATCCTCTTTCAATGATTTTCCGTATCCACCGGGGCGTTTTTCTTTTCCTTTTACAACGTATTTCCCGTTCAGGTTTTCGATACCCCAACTGAAACCATAAGAAGGCTGTCCCTGGCCGCCCCAGTATTCAATATGATATCCTCTCGGGAAATCCAGTTTCTTATTATCCAACCACCACGGCGAATACACATGCATGCCACCTACTCCGTCTTCGTTATAGCGTTTGCGATCGAAGAGTTGTGGCAATATACCACCCACAGCAGCGCCGGTTGAGTCATGTAAATATTTTCCAACTACATTACTGCTATTGGCCAGGCCATTCGGGTGTCTCTGCGATTTGGAATTGAGTAATAACCTGGCTGATTCACAGGTGCTGGCCGCCAGTATCACTACTTTGCCACTTACCTGGTACTCCGTCATATCATCTTTATTGATATAGGACACACCGGTAGCCAGCCCATCATTGTTAGTTAAAACTTCTCTCACCATTGCATTAGGAATGATATCCACCCGGTTTGTTTTAAGTGCAGGGTAGATCAATACATTGGGAGAGGAGAAATCTGCCTTGAATAAGCTACAGTTGCGGTTACATTGACCGCAAAACTGACAGGCTACCCTTTCATTGTTACCGGGCAAAGCCTGGGTCAGTATGGAAAGACGGGAAGGGATAACTTTTACGCCGGCCTGTGTAGCCGCATTTTTTATAAAAATTTCATGGAGTCGTGGCTTTGGGGGAGGGAGGAAAAATCCATCAGGATCGTTTTCCAGTCCTTCATTGGTTCCAAAAACGCCAATTAATTTATCAACCTTATCATAATAGGGTTTGACATCTTCATAGCCGATGGGCCAGTCGTCGCCAAGGCCATCAATGCTCCTTCGTTTGAAATCTTTCGGGCCAAACCGCAAAGAGATTCTTCCCCAGTGATTCGTTCTGCCACCAAGCATCCTGGCTCGCCACCAATCCCACTGGGTACCTTCTGCCTTGGTAAAGGGCTCCCCATCGAGACTCCAACCGCCATAGCATGCATCGAAATCTCCAAAGGGACGATTTTTGGTACTGGCGCCTCTGCGCGGGGAATCCCAGGGATTTTTTAATTGGGTAACGTTCTTTTGCGGATCATACATATAACCGGCCTCAAGGATACAAACGTTCAAACCATGATTTGCCAGGATATAGGCGGCCATTCCTCCGCCCGCGCCTGATCCTACTATCACCGCATCATAAGTCTTAGGTTGTTTCTTTATCTGGAATTTTCCCATATAACAGTCAATTATTGATTGAATTACCGGAACAATTTACAGTAATCATTTTTTTTACAGAAGAATATTTATGAACGCTTCTTTAAACAGCTATAATGAAAGTATATTTATCGATAATTTTTATGAATGAAAAGGCTAACGATGGCTGTTGCATTGATTATTTCTTTTACTGCCCGGGCGCAAATAGTCGACTACAATACATACCCGGTTTATACAGGAAATGATCTTGGTCTTATTTATTCCAGCCGGCAGTCTGCATTTCGTATCTGGTCCCCGCCCGCAGACAATGCTCAACTGTTGATTTATAAAGATGGACTGGCTGATACCGCTTTGCAGGTGATTCAAATGAAAAAAAGCGTAAATGGGACATGGACCGCCGTTCTGCCCGGTGATCAAAAAGGAAAATTCTACGCCTTCAGGGTCCACATCAATGGTCAATGGTCGAAAACGGTACCTGATCCTTATGTTAAAGCTGTTGGTGTAAACGGGAAAAAGGGAATGATCATTGACCCGAAACAAACCAATCCTATCGGCTGGGAAAAAGATAAAAGCCCGGCTTTTCATTCTCCTACTGATGCTATCATTTATGAACTACATATTCGTGATGCCAGTATTGCCCTCAATGCCGGGATTAAAAACAAAGGAAAATTCATCGGGCTGGCTGAAACAGGTACTAAAAACCCCGATGGCCTGTCAACCGGGCTTGATCACCTGAAAGAACTGGGAGTTACCCATATCCACCTGCTTCCTTTTTATGATTTTTATTCGATCAATGAAACGAAACTGGATTCACCGCAATATAACTGGGGATATGAGCCTCTCAACTATAATGTTCCGGAAGGATCGTATGCAACCGATCCGTATAATGGTTTGTCGCGGATCAGGGAATTGAAACAACTTGTAAAGACTCTTCATGCAAACGGGTTGAGGGTTGTCATGGACGTTGTATACAATCATACCATGCTCACTGACAATTCCTATTTTAATCAGCTGGTTCCCGGGTATTATTACAGGCAAACAGCCGAAGGTAAATTTTCCAATGCCACGGCCTGCGGCAATGAGACAGCCAGTGAAAGAGCTATGATGCGAAAGTTTATGCTTGAATCGGTAAAATACTGGGTACAGGAATATCATATAGATGGTTTCCGGTTTGACCTGATGGGAGTGCATGATATCGTTACCATGAATCTTATTTCGAAGGAACTGCATAGGATAAAGCCGGATATACTGCTGTACGGTGAAGGATGGACGGCGGGTTCCTGTCCTTTACCCGATTCCTTGCGTGCATTAAAAGCCAATGCTTCAAAACTCGACCGCATTGCCGTTTTCAGCGATGATATACGGGATGGAATAAAAGGAAGTGTGTTCAGGAATGAGGACAGGGGCTTTGTCAGCGGTAAACCGGGAATGGAAGAGAGTATAAAATTTGGAATCGTAGCGTCATGCAAACATCCGCAGGTTGATTACAGCAAAGTTAATTATTCAAAAGCGCCTTATGCAGCGCAACCTTACAACACGATTACATATGCCGAGTGCCACGATAACCATGTATTGTGGGATAAACTCGCAATTTCTGCAGCAAATGCCAGCGAAACCGACCGGAAGCGGATGCATAAGCTTGCCTTGTCCATTGTACTGACCTCGCAAGGAATTTCTTTCCTGCATGCCGGCACGGAATTTCTGCGAACTAAAAAGGGAAATGATAATTCATACAATGCAGGCGACGACATCAATGCGATTGACTGGGATCTTAAAACAAAAAACAAAGATGTCTTCGACTATGTAAAGGCATTGATCAGGCTGAGAAAGGAACACCCGGCTTTTCGCATGCAGACTTCGGAACAGGTGGCATCACAGATTTCATTCATTGATAAACTTCCTGCTGGAACGATTGCCTACACCATCAACGGGTCGGCTGTGGGAGACAGGTGGAGCAAAATACTGGTTGTGTTGAACGGGAATACAACAGCCCAGGACCTACCTATTAATGTTGCGGCCTGGAAAAAAGTTTTTTCAAGCGAAGGAGGTCCCGACACCGGAACACCGCGTATGGATGGTGCCATGCAGGCGGCTGCTTACAGTTGCGATATTTATTTAAAAAAATAACTCCCGGTGTTGTGCCGGGAGCTGTGTTTTTTAGTTGTTGTATTGCTATTTGACGGTTTGATCTACGTATGCTGACACCCAGCCGACCTGGCCATTTTTCACCAGGAAAAATCCTTTTGATTCATAGACCGATTTGAACTGCCGCATGATCTTGAGCAGTAATCCTGCACCGGCCATCAGGGATTTTTGATCAAACACGCTATGAACTCTTTTAATTTCTTTTGCTACCGCAGCTTTATCTATAGAAGGATCGTTTATTTTTTTCACCAGTTCAACATCAGAAAGAGAGCTAAAATCAGTATATAACTGTTCGGTCAGTTTTTGAACATCTTCATAAGTGACATTTACGACAGTCTTGTCGATTTGTTCTGGTTGCAGTAGTGTCGCTGCCGCCCACACAATTCCACCGCTAAAGGCGATATAGTCATTCATATTATAGGCGCCGCTTGAGTTTACCGCGTAAATAAGTTCGGCATTCTCAATACTCAGGAGAGTTCTGTTTAACTGGCTCTTGTAGGTAGCAAGGGTCTTATCGAATTCATCCAGTTTTTTTTCTGTGGCGTTGGCTACGCTTTTGGTACCCCAGTTAAATGTAAACAACTTGAAATCGGTGATATTATCGTCGAAAGGAAAATAGCCGCCTTTGGTGTTACCGCTTCCGATATCGATGAGAAAAGTGGAGAAACGTTTTGAAGAAGGCACTATACCAAGATGAGACAGCCTGGCTTCCTGCAAAGGGTCTACCACCTCTACGCGGCGTTTGGGGTCCTTGATCTTTATCCTGAACGAATCAACAAGATTATTTACCCAGCTGGTTTTCTCTTCTTTTTCAGCCTGCAGTTTTACCCCGCTGCTGACCACTGTAAAGATCCGGCTGGATGGAATATTATATCTGGTGACTGCGGTACTGTACAGATCGCTCATCCCGTTCAGGGTAGCATTAAAGGTGGGCTGAGTGAATGAAATGAAATCGGTGTTAACCGAGGAATCTTTTAAAATATTAAACGAGCCGCTGGAATGGGAATCTTTTCCAAGTTCAAGCAAGCTCATTTTGACACCCTTGGAGCC
>DASSFT010000223.1:0-5699 GCA_035694045.1 Chitinophagaceae bacterium | reverse complement strand
AAATGATAATCGCGTGCTGGATGATTACCTGCAGGCAGCCCTGAATGGCCGGAAGGATATGGCCGCGATCGATATGCGGAAAAAAGCAGCTGAATCAGGAGTCAAATCGGTTAAAGGAGAATTGTTCCCCAGCCTGGCCCTGACAGGCGGATATATTGCAGCCGATGTGCCGCATGTGCTTTCCGTCACTAACGCAGTCGATGTGGGGGTAGGTGTTTCTTACAATATCGGTTCACTTTGGAAAAATAAAGCCAAAGTAAAACAGGCCGAGGCAAGAGTGAAACAGTTGGCCATTACCGAATCGATGATGGATGATAACGTCAGGCTTGAAGTGAATAAAAGTTACCAGTCCTTGCTGAGCAGCCGCAAAAAGATCGATGTCTACCTGAAAGCCGTTGAACAGGCAGAGGAGAACTATCGCATCGTGAAAAATAAATTCGACAATAGCCTGGCTACAACAGGCGACCTGATTGATGCAGACATAGCTCAATTACAGGCGAGGCTGAGTTATACACTGGCAAGAGCAGATGCATTTGTCGCCTATCATAAATTACTCCAGACATCAGGCATATTAAGCTCTGAGATGAAGAAATAAACCAAACTTATAAATTGAATTAATATAGAAATGGAAACACAAGAAATAAAAAAGAAGAGAAACCCTGTATTCCTTATCGTACTTGCATTGCTGGTGATCGGTGGCGGGTGGTTCGGTATCAACAAATATCAACACGGCCTTCATCATGAAGATACGGATGATGCACAGGTAAGCGGTGATATCAGCCCGGTGATACCTCGCGTGGCTGGTTATGTAACCGATGTAAAAGTAAGCGACAACCAGCAGGTTAAAAAAGGAGACACTTTATTGATCCTGGATAACCGTGATTATGTGATCAAGGTAGAACAGGCAGAAGCTGCTTTGCAGATCGCTCAAAGTTCCCTCAACAGTGCCAAAGCGACGACAACTGCTGCAAGAGCCAACATTGCAACCTCGCAGGCTTCGATCGGAACGATCGATGCGCAGATCGATGCGGCAAAAGTGAGTGTATGGCGTGCCAGCCAGGATTACGATCGTTATGCCAATCTCATAAAAGATCACTCGATCACGCAGCAACAGTATGAGCAGGCGCTTGCGGCCAAACAAACAACCGAGAAACAACTGGCGATACTGGAGGAACAAAAGAAGCAGGCTCAGCAGCAGACCAATGCGGTCTCTGTACAGAGTAATGCAACTGCTTCGCAGGTTAGCGTGGCCGATGCTACCATTCACCAGCGCCAGGTAGATATCAACGCAGCTAAACTGAATCTCTCCTATACAGTGATCACTGCGCCACTGGATGGCCTGGTATCAAAAGTGAATGTGCAACCTGGACAATTTGTGCAGGCCGGGCAGCCATTGTTCAGCGTGGTACATAGTGAAAATGTCTGGGTGATCGCCAATTTTAAGGAGACCCAATTGGACAAGATGAAGGAAGGACAAAAAGTAGTGATAAAAGTGGATGCCTACCCGGGGCATAAGTTTGAAGCAAAGCTTACTTCTTTTTCACCGGCGACAGGATCAACCTTCGCCCTGCTGCCTCCCGATAATGCAAGTGGCAATTTTGTAAAAGTGGTACAGCGATTACCGGTTAAGATCGAATTTACCGATCCCGCAGATGTATTGGTAAAAAAACTGAGACCGGGGATGAATGTTTTTGTGGATGTGCATTTAGACTAAGATCGTGAATGGTGAGTGGTGAGTTAGCTCAAGATATTATGAACTCTCCACTCACGACTGACCACTCACGACTCACCACTGACCACTCATCAAAAGGCAACTCAATTAAAAAGATGGTACAACCAAATTCATTAGTGGAATACGGATCCAGGAGGGTGATCATCACCATCACGGCGATCATATGCGCCTTGCTGGAGATCGTGGATACAACGATAGTCAACGTATCGTTGAACGAGATGAGAGGAAACCTGGGGGCGACAACCGGCGAGATTGGATGGGTAGTAACTGCCTATGCCATCGGTAATGTGATCATTATCCCGATGACGAGCTGGCTCGCGCAACAGTTCGGGCGAAGGAATTATTTCGCGGCATCTATTATATTATTTACTATCTGCTCCTTCCTTTGCGGCAACGCGACAACGATCAATGAACTGATCATCTTCCGTTTCCTGCAGGGAGTGGGAGGCGGAGCTTTACTGGTGACTTCCCAAACGATCATTACTGAAAGTTATCCCCCGGAAAAACGAGGAATGGCACAGGCTATTTATGGGTTGGGAGTCATTATCGGGCCTACCTTAGGTCCGCCATTAGGCGGATATATCACCACGAATATGGGCTGGCCTTTTATATTTTATATCAATATCCCGCTCGGCGTTATTGCTACTCTTCTTACACTGCAATACGTAAAAAGTCCGAAGTATGGAGAAAGGAGCAAGATTGGTAACATTGACTGGGTCGGAATCGGTTTACTGGCAGTATTTGTTGGATCGCTACAGTATATTTTGGAAAAAGGACAGGAAGATGACTGGTTCAACAGCAGCACGATTGTAATGTTGACAATAACCAGTATTCTCGGGGGATTCTTTTTTATATGGCGGCAACTGACATTTCGTAACCCAATTGTTCAACTAAGAGTATTGAAGAATGGTAACCTTCGTGTTGGGACCCTGTTCTCCTTTATCCTCGGTTTCGGTTTATATGGTTCGACGTTTATCATCCCATTATATGTTCAGTCGATCCTTGGCTGGACTGCGACGCAGGCGGGGATGTTATTCGTACCGGCAGCACTGACGACGGCATTCATGATGCCGATCATCGGTCAGTTGATCCAAAAGGGATTTAAACAACAATACCTGGTTGCCGGCGGGTTGGTTTTGTTTTTCTTTTTTTGTTTCTGGAATTATAAACTGCTGACGACGGATACCGGCGCCGATAATTTCTTCTGGCCGCTTATTCTTCGTGGTATAGCGATGGGTATGTTATTTATCCCGATTACCACTTTATCATTAAGTACGCTCAAAGGAAGAGAGATCGGGCTGGGAGCTTCCTTTACCGGTATGATGAGACAGTTGGGTGGTTCCTTTGGAGTGGCCATTATTATTACATTCATGGCAAGGTCAAATGTTCATCACCAGGCTGATCTGAATGCTCACCTGGATGCTACGAACCCGGCTGTTCAGTACAATGTGGCTGCGACAACGCAAGGGTTAGCGAGCAGGGGCATGAATTATTTCGACGCAAAACAGGCTTCGTTGGAATTGATAGGACACAAGGTAAGCAGGCAGGCAGCAGTGTTAAGTTATATGGATGTATTCCTTTATGTCGGGATTATGTTCCTTGTTTGTATACCGATTATCTTACTTGTAAGAGGGAACAAAAAGAAGAAGGGGGAGAAGCTGGATTTGAGTAATGCTCACTAGGCTGAAACATCAAAAACCAAAAAAGCGCAAATATTTAAATAATAAACCCGAATGATCGGGATGCCTTTTTTTGGATTTAGGCATTCGGATTTATTTGGTTCTTGTGATTTGGATCTTTTTATTGTTCAACCAACATATCGTTGCAAGTAAAATCCTCTGTATTGTTCATGTACCATTCCCACCGGTCCAGCCCGCCGATCATCCATGAGATCTTATAACCTTTCCTGCTCAGTTCATCGGCCATCTGCAACCCGTCATAGTTATCGGCAATAAATACATATTCTTTTTTCTTATCGGGGAATTCCTGTTCAAATTGCGCAGTCCCTTTGCCAGAAAAGAAATTAGCTGCATCCTTCAGGTGTTTGTAGTCATGTTTTACACCACTATTGATCTTATTAAACAATGTATCGTGGCGAAGATCGATCATCTGCCTGCCTGTATTTTTTCCCATCTCCTTACAATAAGTGGAAGGTGTGATGAAGCGAACGCTGCTTTGCTGAGTGAATAGTTTATCAGCATTGCCACCCTGTTTGTTTTGCGCATACTCGTAGAAGAGATTATCCCCGCCCACCAGGTAAGACACATTGGACACTCCTTTCTGTGTAAGCCATTCGGCCAGCTCGGCTGCGCTGTTGTTGACAAGATTGAATAACACAACAGACTGCGGTCTTTCCTTCTTTACATCATCCAGTATCTTTAATGAATCTGCATAATAATAGTAAACAGTATTTTTTGGAATGGGATAATAACGATACAGTTTCAGGTTAAAGCTGTCGTACCAGTATTTCGGTGTGTTCCTGATCCCCAGGATCATCACTTTCTTCCCTGCCGACAATTGGTCCAGCACTTCTTCCGGTGAAATGTTATTATAAACGATATCGTTTCTCACCAATTGATCGCGGTAAGGAGCAAGGTCATCATAACGGCGATACCATTCGGTCATACCACCCTGCACGTTGTTAACATGGGCAAAGCCATTGTTCAGTAATATGCGGGAAGCTGAGCGGCTCCGGTAACTATGAGAACAGATCAGGTAAATCTCTTTGTCTTTATAGGCTTCAAGTTGCTTAACGGCTTCGGGATTTTGCTGGAGGTCCTGCAAGGTGACGTTGATAGCACCTTTGATACGACCTATATTGGATTGCTTGCCTCTTGAAACTGTATCGTGGTATTCACCATTTGATCTTACATCCACGATCACCATATTAGTCTCGCCCTGTTTTTTTTTCTTCATCAGTTCGGGGAGAGTTATTTCGTTATAGCTGGTTTGGCTATATGCGATGATGGTAACCAGCAAGCATGATAACAGGAAGCACTGCTTTGCCATAGTGGTAATTTTTACCAAAGCAACAACTATTCAGGCTGTAAAAATCAGCCTGCATCTAATTTTAGACGAACGGGAGGCTTAAAGGGGCGGGATGTCGGATTTTTACAATGATTGGCCATTTTTCCAAAAAAGAGTAAGAACGCAGATTATCATGATGGTTATGATAGATTATGACGGTGCTACAGGTGGCTCGGCATCTTAATCTTCTACTTTTAAATCATTAAAGATTTGAACCGCTTTTTTCAATAATTCCCGGTAATTGTTTTCAATATCAGCCAACCGAACTTTTTCTAAAATATTTATCCCTTTAAAACTACGTCCGTTACGGTCATCAATTGCTTTTGTGACATAAAAGGTAAATGTATGAGCAGGTGTTTCATCATCAAACAAAAAACCGATATTACCGTAGGTTTTCTTACGCTGAAAAACGAAATCCAAACCAAGAATGTCTACCAGCCGGGATCTGTCTGTTATCTTAAAACCTTCAGGCGACAAAAACTCTTCAAAGAATGGCTGCAGAACCTTAATTCTTTCATGCAGGATTTGAAAATCCTGTTCGGCAATATTCTTATAGATAATATATCTCATTGCCAGGTTGAAGGTTATTTATAATCACTAATACTGATCCGCTCATTGCAGAACCTGTATTCCAACTCATCATTACTGCTCACCATCACCATACGGGTTTTGCAATAATCATTGATCAAACGGTGATACAGTTCGAAACCTGCAGTATCGAGATTGGTACAGGGCTCATCGAGCAACACAACGGGCACGTCAGAAAAAATACATTGCGCCAGCTTGACCCTTTGTTTCATGCCGGAAGAATAGTAACGAATTTGCTTGTTAGCTGCTTTTTCAAGCCCGATTGTTGAAATCATATTCTCAATTGTCATTCCCGGTAACAAAGGTTTGAATCCGCTATGAAAATTCAGGAACTCTTTTAGGTTCATTTCTT
>DASSFT010000222.1:0-2180 GCA_035694045.1 Chitinophagaceae bacterium | reverse complement strand
CTGCGTAGGCTCCGAACCAAAGTCCAAAAGACGAAGGCATGGCCAGTTGCAAATGTGTATACCCTGGCAATAAATATTCCTGGTATTTCTCGCTTTGCGATTGCAGTAAATCGAAAAAAGGACGGATTGATTTTACCAGTTGTTCTATTTCGTTTCTTAAAAAGAGTTTTATATCCAGCAATACCTGGTCGTTCCGGCTCCGGGCTGAATGAATTCTTTTTCCCACATCACCTAACCGTTGTGTAAGTAACAGCTCTATTTGCGAATGAATATCCTCGACATCATCCTCCAGGTTGAAATTTCCCTCTTCTATCTCAGTATAGATTTTTTTTAACTCGGTTTGCAGGCGAGGCAATTCGTTTTTGGTGATCAGCCCGATAGTCTGCAACATTTGTACATGTGCCAGCGAGCCCAGTACGTCAAATGCGGCTAAATAGAGATCCATTTCCCTGTCATTGCCGACAGTGAATTCTTCAACTTGTCTCAAAGAGGCCTTATCCTTATGCCAGAGCTTCATATTAAAATTGTTGCCTGTTTCCGGTTATTGGTTACCGGCCGTTTTATCCGAAAAATCGTTCCAGTTATCTTCAACCTCAGGGGAAACTTGTTTATTCTTTCTTAATACCGTGCTTCGGGAACTGTTGCCAGTTGCCGGTTACCAGTTACCGGTTACTGGTTTCCGGTGTTTTTATTCGAAAAGTCATTCCGCTATCTTCAACCCACTGAATGAATTTGTTTATTTTCCTACTCAATATATCGTATTCCTCGCGATGTATGGTGTACCATTCTTTATCACTAAGAGACTTTGTCTCAAACAAAAAATAGAGATGCACTATGGTTTCGTCACATTCAGCTTGCGAAAGCACCAAATGTTTTATAAAATCAGCTTTGTATCTCCTTCTACCATAACCTTCGACAATCATAGCAGTTACGGATTTGGAAGAACGCCTTATCTGGCCGCCCTCTTTAAACATTTCAAACTTTGACAAGGTCATACTCACCCGATGGACTTCCATGGCCAGGCGTTTCGATTCCTTGTAAATTTCCAGATCTCTAAAACTTTTCATTTTTAGGGTTTTAACGGGAACTGGAAACAGGTGACCAGGAACTATAACAAGACTTTCTTCAATAGGGCAATATACAATTCAATTCCTTCCTTTATTTCGTCTATAAAGATATATTCATCTGCTGAATGACTGCGGCCGGAATCCCCGGGACCCATTTTTAGCGAGGGAAAAAACATAAGGGCCTTGTCAGATGTCGTGGGAGAGCCGTAACCTGTTCTTCCCAGTTCCAGCCCCGCTTTGACCAACGGATGGTCCATCGCGATGGATGTAGAACGAAGACGGAAGCTTCTTGCTTTAGGCTCACTTTGTATGTTCTGGCTGATCGTATCAAACACTTCTTCGAAGGTATAGCATTCATTCACCCTTACGTCAACCACGAATTTACATTGTGCAGGTACGACGTTGTGGGCCTTATTTTCGGTTTCAATCACCGTGATGTCCATATTGACTGGTCCGAGCAGCTCTGAAACCCTGGGAAATTTATAGGAGGTGAACCAGTTGATGTCTTTTATGGCTTTGTAGATCGCGTTATCGCCTTCCTTCCTGGCTGCATGACCTGCTTTTCCCTTTGCTACACAATCCAGCACCATTAATCCTCGTTCCGCCACTGCCATCTGCATCTGCGTGGGCTCACCAACTATGGCACAATCAATAACGCCCAGTTGATTCAGCAATACTTCAATGCCATTGGCGCCTGAGATCTCTTCTTCTGCCGAAGCTGCCAATACAAGGTTATACTTCAGACCTTCCATTTCATAGTAATAAAGGAAACTTGCAATAAGCGATACAAGCGAACCGCCTGCATCATTGCTGCCGAGGCCGTACAGTTTTCCCTCTTCGATCGCCGCCATAAAAGGGTCCCTGCTATATTGTGAATTGGGTTTTACTGTGTCATGATGTGAATTCAGCAACAACGTCGGCTTTGCACTATCAAAATGTTTGTTTGTTGCCCAGACATTATACAGGTATTTTTTTGCAGGAATATTTCTTTCCATAAAGAATCCTTCCAGTATCTCCGAGGTCTTATCTTCCTCGCGACTGAATGAAGGGGTGGCGATCAGTTTTTTTAATAAGCCGATCGCCTCTTCCTGCAGATTATGTAGATCACTATTC
>DASSFT010000221.1:0-2317 GCA_035694045.1 Chitinophagaceae bacterium | reverse complement strand
CACTTCCCGGTATTCATACCAGAAATCGAACATATCCCCGACAATAAAAATCTCCCCGGCATCCTGTTTAATAGAATCGAGAAACGCAACAACGGTCTTTTCCCGCTCCAGGCTACTGGCATGATCGGGAGCGCCAAGATGAAAGTCAGAGAGGAAGTAGATCTTTTTAGACGTCACTATTTTTAGAATTCTAATTGGTATACAAACGGTACTGCCCTCTTACATAACCTATACCTTTTTTATCCCAAATTGTGAATGAAACGGTAATGAACCCCGGTTCAGAGTCATTGATAAGAGCCAGGTTTACGGTAAGCCATATGCTCGTTGCGTTCTCTGGCGAAACACCCTCTTCATAGGTCTTTTTAAAAAGGTCTTTTTCCGATAGCAATTCCCGCCCGGCGTCGTTTGTTATCTTCTCCGATGCACCGAGTAGCACCCTGTTATCATGAACTGTCCAGCCACTGTCAATAAAAACAACCATTTTCACGGATTTTGTAAAATCAACCACATTATTATCGGGCACCCGCTCGCCATCTTTGAACACCAGGTATGCCTTTTTTACTTTTACTTCGTGCGCTTCGAGCTCGATGCCGTTGTAGATAATCGTGTTGCCGCCGTACTTTACAACGGGATGATTGGCCGGTCGCTTTTTCTTATCATTCTGTTCTCCCACATTGCATCTGAATTGGCAGGAAGGAAGGAGGGAAACAATAAGGAGGAAGTATAAACCCTGGTATAAAACTTTCCGCATCATTTAGCTTTTAAATACTCCAATATGTCTCCTGAAGGCACGATGGGATGGTTGCTGACATCCCCGTTATACCAATAGATCCAGGCCTTCGTAATTTTATCACCAATAAATACATCCACGAGATCACGCCGGTATAATTGTTCTTCGCCTTCTTCCACATCTACTCCTTCATAGTCGTCAAGCTGGCCAATAGCCCATGAAAATTCAGCTGGGTCCTGTATAAAATACAGTTCGCCTTTGATAAATGCTTCGTCTGAGCTTGGGATAGCCGCAGGATATTCACCGAGATCATACAATTTCCCTTTTACCCTGGCTTCACCGGCGAAATTGAAAAAGCGGCTGATGTATTCATACGCGGTACTCTGGAATCCCCTGCGTAATGATCCATAAACAAATACCTGAAATACATCGGAGTGTGCCATGACGTAAAGATATGCCAGATGCTGGATACTTATTAGATGCTGGATACTGGATACTAGATACTGGATAGCATCCTACTTAGCATCCAGCATCTAGCATCTAGTATCGAGACAGCCCGATATCACTAAAGATTCTTTATCATTTACCAGGCTGCTGAAATTAGGACTCAACAAGGAATACATAAACTTCCTTGGGCCCGTGCACACCTACGACCAGGGTCTTTTCAATGTCCGCTGTACGACTGGGGCCGGTAGCAAATGTTATCAATGAAGGCAAATTGTTACCGTATTTATCTTTTATGCCCTGCAAGGCTTCCTTTACATCATACACCAGCTGATGGGTATAAGCAATACAGATATGAACAGGGGCGTAAACACTCGTATTCCGGCCGCTTGGCTGGGAGGCAGTCATGACCACAGAACCGGTCCTTGCTACCAGGTACTCACACCCGGTGATAGATACATCGCAATGCGAAAGATCAGTTTTTACCAGGCGATCAGCCAACTGGTCGACAAAAGGAGCGATCAGCTTATCCTCGATACAATAGACCTTATTCCAGTCGGCTTTTCTTATCAGGCTATTTAACTGGAAAGCGAGTTCCTGTTGGTTGATGCAGAAGATAAATCTTCCCTGGAGCTTTGTGAATTGTTCGGCAAACTCTACTTCCAGTTCCTGCGACAAAGAATGAAATACCGATTCAGTTCCCTCGCTTTTCGGAAAAGGAAGAGGCGTTGATTGACTCAACGCCTTACGTATTTTTTTTAAAATATTTTCTTTGGATGGAGACACGTTCATGAAAAGGGTTTAAGACGTTTAAAAGGTTTAAAACGTTTAAAGGTTAAATTCAAACGAAACGACACTATGCTATCAAACCTTTCCAACTTTTCAACTTTTGAACCGTTAAACTCTCTTACGGCAACGCTTTATTCGTAATGTCGCTGTCATAAGGAGGGACTCCTGCCGAAATCTCGCCCGGTGTGGGTTTGGTCTCATCCGATTCCAGTTTCTTCTTTTCTTCATACGGACGTTTACCGATCAATGATTCCACATCGCTTTGGAACAGGACCTCTTTTTCAAGTAATGCTTCGGCCAGCTTTTCCACCTGTTGTTTCTTTTCCATTAACAGCCGTTTGGTCTTGCCATAAG
>DASSFT010000220.1:0-3241 GCA_035694045.1 Chitinophagaceae bacterium | reverse complement strand
GCTTAGCATGGACACCACTCTCAACCCGGGCTGAGCCTTCATCAGGGCGTATGCATCGTGATCAATTTGTGTAACCAGTGTATCTCCTCCCCTTGGGTCAAGGAAAAACCATTCAGGCATGACCATGTTCAACTGGTCGATATGGTTCTGCAGAGAAAATAAAGCCTGTGGATCCCAATCGACATAAAAAGCCGCACGAATACGCGAGGTGTTTATTCTTTTCTTTGCCTGGTGGCAGCGGAGAAATTCATTAAATCCAAGATATTTTTTATGGTCTTTTTCTGAAAAGCCTTTTACCTGGATTCTTGTGTCCAGTTTTTTATAACTCTCAGGCAAACCGGGAAGCAGGGGCTTGTATCCATCGGCAACAGCAATCCACACGATTGGTATTAGCAACAGGACAAAAAACAGGAACAAACGACCTGTCCACCGGAATGTATGCCATCGCCAGCGCGATGCAGTTTGAAATACCTGTTTCTGATGGCCCATACTGAAAAGAAATTGCATAAAAGTATCCACAGCCAGGGTTGTACGCCGTTATTTACCGGTTAACGGTCAGAAACAAATCGTTAAAGGATGGTTGATAAAGGTTTTTTGTCCGCTGGTCAAAAAACAGGTGATTACCCCGGACTTGCTAAGTAGATTTAGAATAAAACAGGTCAAATGAAACGTCTAATCCTCATTGTGAGTATAACACTTGTTAGCATTTCAGCCAGTTCCCAAAAAGACAGCGCAACATTATTGAGAGAAGTTGAAACAAAGCTTCGCGACCATGCCCCGGTTTCATCGGTGCTTACTGATAAAACCTATGTTTCCCTTCACCCGCTGGTAAACTTCAGGGAGATGGTAAAAAAATATTCCTCCTCGGATGTACTGAACATCGCCGCCAAGGATGAACCGGGAAAGAAGATTAAAATAGTGGCAACGATAACAGATAAAGACGGCAAGGCTGTGCCCGATGCCATGGTATACCTGTATCAAACCGACTACCGCGGCTGGTATGCTGGTGATGCGCCCCACATTCTAAAGAATGAAGGTGATTACCGTCACGCCCGGTTATTTGGTTATGTGAAAACAGACAAGCAGGGAAAATTTGAATTGCACACCATTAAGCCGGCAGGTTACCCGCAAAGCGATCTGCCTGCACACATCCATGTCCAGGTGACAGCAGGCGGTTATCACGCATTCGGAACGGAATTCCTTTTCCAGGACGATGAAAGGTTAAAAGGTGAAATATTGAACCGTGCCGTCATCGACGGAGGCATGATAGCCAAACCGGAGAAAGCAGAATCTCCATTCGTTCAAAAATTCTCCTATGAAATTAAATTGAGGAAAGAGTGAGTGCTGTCCCAGCTATCGGGAGGTCAGTTGTGAGTGATGGCATCGCTATCAGGAAGAACCTACTCACGGCTCACCACTGACAACTCACGGTTAACTTAACACTAGCTTCTTACAGGGATTTTTGCCATAGCCATCGGTTTCTTTCCCAGTTGCTTCATCATCCGGAAATGAGACATAAGGGATTTACTCATGGTAGGAAATGAATGGTATGGTATATTGAACTGCCTGCAGGTATCCTGTACGATCTTACTGATAGCCGGGTAATGAACATGGCTGATCCTGGCGAACAGGTGATGTTCGATCTGGTAATTCAACCCGCCAACGTACCAGTTTACCAACCAGTTCCGCGGAGCGAAATTAGCAGTCGTCTTTACCTGGTGTATCGCCCATTCGTTTTCGATCAGTTTATGGTCCATGTCTTTGGCGGCTTCAAACTCTACATGTTCTACCACATGGGCCAGTTGGAAAACGAGTGCGAGGGCCAGTCCCATAGTAACATGCATGCAGACAAAGGCAAGAGCCCAGGGACCCCAACCCACAGCCATTACAGGAAGCGCGATATAAAAAAAGAGGTATAGCACTTTACTTGCCCAAAAAATGAAGTGCTCTTTTGAGCTCATCTTTTGTAAGGGAGTAGTACATATTTTCCCTTTAAAATACTTATTGAAATCCATTATGAACACCCAGGCCAGGGACGAGATGGCATATACGAGAATGACATAAATATGCTGGAAGCGATGGGCCGGTACCCATTTTTGTGAGGAACATTGGCGCATCAGCGGGCTTTTCGCAATATCATCATCCACGCCATCGACATTGGTATAGGTATGGTGAATAATATTATGTTTGAATTTCCAGATAAACGCATTACCTCCCAGGGCATTCAGGGAATATCCAACCGTCTCGTTCACCCATTTTTTACTGGAATAGCTCCCGTGACACGCATCATGCATCAGGTTGAAGCCGATGCTGGCCATAATTAAACCGAGCAGGGAAGCCAGCAATAGTCCGGGTAGGGCAGGAAGGGAAAGGGTAATTAACAAAACATAGATCGTGATAGCCGAAGGGACCAGTATCAGCGCTTTACTGTATAATTTCCAGTTGCCGGTCTTCTTGATATTATTGGTGGAGAAATAATTTTCAACGCTATTTTTAAGAGCACTGTAAAACACGTTGTTCTTATTATTAAAGGTCACTCTGGACATATGTATTGTGGCTTTTATAAGATAAATGGATTATTAAAATACAAAGCGGTTTAGTGGTGACATCAGCAATTTTACCTTCGGTTAATTGTTAACAACAGTAAGATAGGTCTTTTTAATCACAAAAGGAGCGATATAAGACTGGTTTCTTAATTGTGAACAATAATGGCTTGGTACCTGTGTGAACAATAATGGCTTGGTACCTGTAAAATTCCTTTTTTTGAGGCATATATCCAAAGATTGGCTGTTAAAGTTGCCTGCAGAAACTACTGCTTGACTTCGATCATTCATTTATCTTTAGCCCCCAAATCAATAACATGTCTTCATTTTTGGTAAGCGGCAATCTTGTTGATGTACATAAACAAACCATTTATCCTGCGGAAATAAAAATAGAAAACGGTAAGATCACCTCTATACTATCGACTAACGACTACAGACTATCGACTAACGACTACATTCTTCCCGGATTTATCGACAGCCATGTTCATATCGAAAGCTCCATGCTGGTACCTTCCGAATTTGCCCGGCTGGCTGTTGTACATGGTACCGTAGCCACGGTAAGCGATCCCCATGAAATCGCCAACGTGTGCGGCATGGAAGGTGTAGAGTTTATGATAGAGAATGGAAAAACCGTCCCTTTTAAATTCAATTTCGGAGCGCCCAGTTGTGTGCCTGCTACCGTGTTTGAAACCGCCGGT
>DASSFT010000219.1:0-4070 GCA_035694045.1 Chitinophagaceae bacterium | reverse complement strand
ATGAGATACTACTGGGCGGCAACCGTACCGAAAATATCCAAAACGAAATCGAGGTACTCAGATCGCGTCCGCTGATGCTGCGAGTTGTGAAGAAACTGAACCTTGAATTCAATTATATTGCTAAGGGAAAAATCAAAGACTATAATATCTATAAACAGGGCCCCTTCATCATCGAAGCATTCGAACTGATGGATACTACACAGAGCTTTTCCCAAAACATAAAATTCACCAACGATCACCAGTTCAGGGTCAACAATGAAGCCACTCTTTTTAGTGTAGGCCAGCTATACAAAAATGGAAAAGGAGTCTTCCGGCTTATAAAGCAGGCGCCTGCAGTTGCCGGCAATGAATATACAGTTACCTGGGTACCTTCCCAGTCCATGGCTGCCTCACTGGCAGGGGGAGTAAAAGTAAATCCCAAGACGCCAGGGACAAGCATTCTTTCCATCACGCTGCAAAACACCAATTCTCAAATGGCTGCAGATATCGTTAACACGTTGATGATCGAATATGATTCAATGACGATCGAGCAAAATAATTATTCCAATCAGCAGATGCTCCAGTTTATCAAGGACCGGCTATCTGATATGGACGTGCAACTGGATACTCTCAAACTGAAATTTTTACAATACAGGCAGAAGCACAGGCTTTTCAACATCGATAAACAAGTGGACGCTTCGCTGAATAAAGTTATTGAGTCTGATAAAGCATCAGCCGAGCAGCAATTCAAGCTGGAGGTAGCTACAGATATAAACAAGTACATTACTGATAAACAGAACCAGTACAGCGACAAAACTCCTACTCCGCTCATCCTGGAAGATCCTACCTTAAACCTGTTGATTGGCCAGTTCAATAATTTACAACTACAGCGGAGAGCCCTGCTGGATGGAAACGTGCCGCGGAGCAACCCGCTTATAAGAGAAACAGAAGGCCAGATCGAGCAACTACGATCAAAGCTCATCGAAAACCTGAACAATATAAGATTATCACTTGCCTCTTCTATTAACAGGTTGAGAGGAGCCAGTGGCACCGAGCAACGATCCTTGCAGGCGCTTCCTTACGAATTGAAAGACTATGTAGAGCTGGAAAGAAAAATAGAAACCAAGCAGGCTTTGTATACTTTACTGGAAGCAAAACAAGCCGAAGTGGAAATACAAATGTCTTCCACTCCATCCAACTCGAAGGTGATCGACCAGGCGTCCGCCTCCAACGTACCCGTGAAACCCAATCGCAAAACAATACAGATACTGGCAATCCTTGTAGGTATCGGTCTACCCGCGTTAATAATATTTATCGGTGAAGTTTTAAATGATAAGATCAGCACCCGGTTTGATATTGAAAGACTGACCCAGGCGCCGATCCTTGGTGAAATAGGTCACTCATTCGCCGATAGCACGCTGATTGTAAGCAAGACCAGCCGCACGATGGTTGCGGAGCAGTTCCGTATTATTCGATCCAATCTTCAATACGTCGTCAATAAGCCGGATAAGTCTGTCATCCTGGTTACCTCATCATTCAGCGGGGAAGGGAAATCATTTGTAAGTACGAACATGGCTGCCGTACTGGCCCTCGCTGGTAAAAAGACGATCATTTTAGAATTCGATATCAGGAAGCCCAAAGTGTTGTCAGGACTGCATATTACCAAGAGACCCGGTATCACCAATTATTTAATGGGAAAAGCGACGCTGGAAGAACTGGTAACCCCGGTACCTGACTATGATCATCTTTATGTACTCTCCTGCGGTCCTATTCCGCCAAATCCTTCCGAAATGTTGCTTGATGCGAAGGTTGCAGACTTGTTTGAAAAAGTAGGAAAGATGTTTGAAGTGATCGTTATCGATACAGCTCCCGTAGGCATGGTGAGCGATGCATTGACATTGAGTAAGTTCGCCGATTGCACTTTGTATCTCGTGCGGCAGGGTCATACTTTCAAAAAACAAATTGCACTGATCGATGAGCTGTATCGTGAAAGCAAACTACCCAAGGTCTCTATCGTCATCAATGACGTAAAAAATAAACCGGGCTATGGTTACTATGGTTATGGCCGTTATGGTTATGGGTATGGTTATGGCTACGGTAGCAGCTATTATGAAGACGAAAAGCCACCTCTTACATTTTTAGAAAAAGTGTTCGCGGCTTTAAATCCCCGGAAATGGCTTCGTCGTTTCGGGAAATAATTCAATTCATAGATCCCACATGCGCATTTTAGTTACTGGCGGCGCCGGCTTTATCGGCTCTAACCTGGTTGAAAAATTATTACAGGACAAACGGGTTAGTTTAGTCCGCGTACTGGACAACCTGGCTACGGGGTCACTAAAAAATATTGAAGCATTCAGCTCGAACCCGAAATTCGAATTCCTGGAAGGGGATATTCGGAGTTATGATACCTGTCTCGAGGCTTGTGATAAAATTGACCTGGTCACTCACCAGGCAGCACTGGGTTCAGTACCACGTTCCATTGCCGATCCGCTGACTACAAATGAAGTGAATATCACCGGCACGCTCAATGTTTTTACGGCCGCAAAAGAAAAGAAAATCAAGAGGGTGGTTTATGCAGCCAGTTCATCTACTTATGGCGATCATCCCGGTCTGCCCAAAGTGGAAGATAAGATCGGCAACCCAATTTCTCCCTACGCGGTGACGAAATACGTGATGGAACTGTACGCAAGAGTATTTGCAAGCTTGTATAACATGCAATTCATAGGTCTTCGTTATTTCAACATATTCGGACCCCGTCAAAACCCGATGGGAGCCTATGCTGCGGTGATCCCCCTGTTTGCAAAAGCGCTGATTGAAAATAAACCTCCACTTATTAACGGTGATGGAAGTCATAGCCGCGACTTCACCTATGTCGACAATGCAGTCCAGGCAAACATTCTTTCCCTGTTCACTGAAAACAGCGCTGCAGTCAACCAGGTATACAATATTGCCTGTGGCCACCAGACATCGTTGCTTGAATTATTCAATCAGCTCAAAAAAGAAGCTAACAGCGATCTTCAACCCATCCACGGACCGGAAAGAACGGGGGATGTAAAGCATAGCCTGGCGGATATTTCTAAGGCCGAAAAACTCCTGGGTTATAGCCCGGAAGTGTCTATTGAAGAGGGGCTAAGAATGACCTATAATTGGTATAACAAGGTCGAACGCGGGGATACTAGATACTAGATGCTGGATGCTGGTCATTATGTAGGATGCATCGAGTATCCAGTATCGAGCATCGAGCATCCATAAATAATCAACATGTCCAAAACGATCATAGTTACCGGTGGCGCAGGCTTCATCGGCTCCCATGTAGTCAGGCGCTTCGTCACCAATTATCCCGGTTATCGCATCGTCAACCTGGATGCATTGACCTATGCAGGCAACCTGGAGAATTTGCGCGATATCGAACAGGCGCCGAATTATATTTTTGAAAAAGCGAATATTCTTGATACCGGTGACCTGGAAAGAATATTCAACCAGTATTCACCAGACGGCATTATTCACCTGGCAGCCGAGAGTCATGTGGATCGGTCTATTCTTTCACCGCTTGATTTTGTGTATACCAATATCATTGGTACCGTCAACCTTTTAAGTGTTGCCAGGAAACACTGGACAGGTACAAAAGGCAAGCGGTTTTATCATGTATCTACAGACGAAGTGTACGGTGCGCTGGGCGCCACAGGTTATTTCACCGAAGAAACAAAATATGACCCTCACTCACCTTACAGCGCTTCCAAAGCAGCTTCGGATCATTTTGTAAGAGCCTACGGCGATACCTATCAATTGCCTGTGATCGTGACGAACTGTTCAAATAACTATGGCCCGAATCATTTTCCCGAGAAGCTGATCCCGCTTTTTATCAATAACATCATCGAGAAAAAACCATTGCCGGTATATGGGGATGGATTGTATACAAGAGATTGGTTGTTTGTAAAAGATCATGCTGCGGCGATTGACCTGGTTTTTCATAAGGGAAAGGATTATGAAACCTATAATATTGGCGGTTTTAATGAATGGAAAAATATTGATCTCGTCAAACTCCTTTGCAAAATGATGGACGAGAAAATGGGCAATGCGCCGGGTACCAG
>DASSFT010000218.1:0-5020 GCA_035694045.1 Chitinophagaceae bacterium | reverse complement strand
TTTCCATTCTTTGGTAAAATTTTCGAGGATCAGCTCATCTATCACAGATCGGTAATCATAAATAACACGACGATCCTGGTCCGAATCCTTGTCGGTGCCATAAAGGGAAGGAAGATAACGACGAAGATCGTATCCCTTCCGTTTTTGAAATTCAGCCAAAAAACCTGGTGTCCAGTTGGCCTCGCCTCTTGCGTCGTCTACTTCATAAGAATCGTTGAAGAAACCGCGGAGATGGGAGAGGTCATAGCCTTTGAAAGCCTGATCGAAACGTTTGAAATAATTCCGTGCGGCAGTTGATGAAAAATGATCAATGGCATATCCTTCACCTCCAGGAGCGGCTCTTTCCACCATCTTACCATGCAGTCCTTCAAACAAGCCATAGATATACCATTCGCCTTCGGGTGCAGTCCAGGTCAAATTGCCGGATGAATCTACCTTGCTGGTGAGATCGATTGTTTGTTGACCCGTTGAATAGGCTATTAGGCATCGTAGCAGTAATTTCTTTCTAAACTGAATCTGGTCCAGTGCCAGCGCCTGCAGATTCTTATTTGCCTGCACCGGTTGTAATAAAGTATCTGCACTGACTGGTTTATTGTTGGCGGTACGAACCAGCGGATCCTGTAAATATTCGATCCTCGAGGTAAATGGATCACCTCCTTTGATGTACCACCTTTTACAGTAAATAGTTTTGCTGGCATCCTCGTCTGTCACCCAGGGTCCGCCAAAAGGCCAGCCTGTTGCATTGGCGAGATCAACTCCAAGACCCAGCCGTTTAGACTCATTCAGGGTATGCACCAGCATTTGCATCCATTGTGGAGATAGAAAATCGATGAACTCCTTTTCATGACCATATACACCATATATCGGTGTTATTTCAACTCCTCCCAAACCGGCTTTTTGATATTGTTCTAAATTCCAGGTGAGATCTTTTTTATTGACCGCGCTACCTTCCCACCACCATCTTGTCCAGGGTTTGGTAGTGTTTGTAATGGCTGGCCATTTAATTTGCGCGTTGGTAGTGGCGACAAAGGAGACAAAGAGGGCGGCGAGAATGATTTTTTTGTGCATTATGGACTTTGGTTAGAACGCTGATTCTTATGATCGTCAAGATATTCGCAGATCATAACTTATCATACTCATCATGACAATCTGCGTTCTCACTCTTCACTTTCTCAAGCTGATCGATGGGTTTGCGCTTTCTTTAATCTCGACGGCATAGACATTTTCGATCCCTTCAAAGTTAGCGCGGAATATCACCCATTTCCCATCGGGACTGAAATGTACGTTGGGCTCCAGCTTGTATCCATGATGTTTCATATTGACCAGTTTGGTCGAAACAAAATGATCCCCCTCGGGTTTGAACAAATAGATCCTTTGCGCATCCGGGGCCTTCGCAACCTGCCCGGGATCACCGCCATCACCGCAGAACAATTTCTGATCCGGCGATATATTGAAGTGGATGGACCATTCATTGCGTTGTAACGCATACTTAGTCTCTTTACCGGTCCTGACATCAGCGCCGGCAACAAAGAAGGTCACACTTCGCGGCTGTTGCAGGTCAAACCAGATTGTTTTGCCGTCCGGGCCTATCCATTCGTGTCCTGCGATCTCCATATCCATCGTCCGTTTGTGCATGAGCCTGATCTCTTTTGTATTTACATTGATTGTCCAGATCCTGTCCACTTTATGCCAGGGGCCTTCGTGGCAAAACATCAGTAACGAAGGGTCGGTAGGAGAGAATTGTACATGATTCAGCCAGGCGCTATCAGTAAATATTTTTTTCAGTTCTTTTGTCTTAGTGTTGACCGTAAATAGGGTCCTTGGCAGTTTTGCTTCGTAGATAATATTGAAATAGTCTTTCTTTTCAGGGTTTTGCCGGAATAAGTCTTTTTCCTTGTCTTCTGACCAGGCGCCCGATAGAAGAGTGCCGTCTGCGTTGACAGTTGTAATGTTTGCTTTGAAATCCGGGGGGAAGACATAGACCAGTTGTCCCTTTTTTGTATGGGCATTTACACAGAAGATGCTGTCCTTGACCTGGAAATAAATATTGCCGCTTTTGTTATGAACGATCTCGCCATTCATCGGTGAAGACTGGTGAGTCAATTGTTCTGATTTCAACGTAGCCAGGTCGAGCAGCCAGATCTGTTTGTTTTTCGAGTTGTTGCTATAGATTTCCTGCTTCTGATCGCTAGCGGGGTTTTTGCTACTGCTATAAAAAACCATCTTATTCCCGATAAAAGGGTTGTTGTGGAAGTAAAAGCTCAGGTTACTATTGCCTTCGATCCTGGAAAGACGGATGACCTTGTGTTTAGTGTCTTTGTCTATCCACTCATCTGGCATTTTTTGACCACCTGTTTCGATAACGGATTGAGCGAACAATACACGTGCATACAACGTAAGTGCGGCTACAAGTAAGCAGATCAGCAAACGAATGGAAATCGGTTTCATCTCAGCAATCTTTAGGGTATAAAGTAAGGACTTTAGAGCCTTTTTCGTGTCCTGTACAGTCCTGAAAGACCGGTAGCCCACAGAGAGCCACGGAGAATACACAGAGGACCACAGAGAGGGTATTGAGTTTTATTTGAGTTACCTCGTGTTCAGTTGGTGAAAAAACATTATTTAAAGGGAAATGTCACGTTGACGAAAGATCAGGAAAGTCTAGTTTTGGCTCTTGGCCAAAAAAAGCCTTCGAAATGGAATTAAATGAAATAACAAGGACGGTGATTGGGTGTGCTGTTAAAGTGCACAAGGAACTAGGACCGGGGTTGCTTGAATCGGCTTATCAATCATGTTTAAATTATGAATTAGGTAAGGTAGGCTTAAATATCGAACAGCAACTTTCTTGTCCACTGATCTATCAGGACCTTTCTATGGAAACTGGTTATAGACTAGACTTGCTGGTAGAAGGCAAGGTTGTGGTCGAGATCAAATCCGTCGAGACATTAAACGAGGTTCACACTGCGCAGGTCCTTACATATATGAAGCTGATCAAAGCACCAATAGGGTTATTAATAAACTTCAACGTACTTAAACTTGTCGACGGTATTAAAAGGCTTATTGCGCGAAAATAACTCTGTGGTTCTCTGTGTCTCCTTTGCGGCTCTCTGTGGCCTTATTAGTTGCTATGCACCGGGCAATCACCACTCAATTTTCAATAATATGACTCCCTGGCGAGGTATACTGATCGGGTAATCCATTTTTTTGTCTCCATAAATTTTTATCCCGTCGTAATATTTTTGTAATTGACCTGAATTCTCCAGTACCCCCAGTTGTTTGTAATCAGGTTTTGGAGGAGATCCCATGCTTTTCCACATCTCGTAAGAATTGCTATGAGCACTATCGACCCTGTATTGAGTCAGTGTCAGTATTTTTTCTGGCAAGCCGGTTAAATTAAGCGTTACTTCCTCAGCCGGGCCGGTTTTGTCTTCATCATGGTAATTCCAGATCATTATCGTAACAGAGCGATCATCTTTTGCAGCTATCGCGCCAATATCCGGCAATCCTCTTACACTTGAGTCTACAAAAGTTTTCAAATCATACATCCGGTTGCCCGTTACCTGCACCCGTTTGCCTTTCATCATTCCAAACATCCGGAAAACATTCAGGACAGGTTTATCAACGCCATTTGTAGCGAGGTCACGAAAGCCGGCAAACATGGGCTGGTTCTCGAATTCAAATGACCAGGATACCGCACCTATAAGGTTTACATTAAATGAATCCGAGAGCAAATATTTCCTCGCAAACGTGGCAGCAGTATAACTCGAATACATAGTCCCATTTCGATAAGCATTTTCAGGATTCGTGCTCATGCCACAGGCGGCACAACCCTCCGGATCCGACTCCCCGATCACCAGTGGGATATTTTTGATCTCACCGAACATATTGACCGTGGCAAATGCATCCCGGATATTTCGCATTTGTGTACCCGCATTCATTATCACTTTGCCATCGACAACCCTGGGCTGGCCCTTCGCGTGAAACAAGACAATGTCGAGGGGAGAGCCTTTTTTGCCAGTCGCATAGTTGGTGCCATTTAAACAGTGATTGAGAAACGTAGCTAAGAATTTCGATCCGCCACCAGTAATATTGCATCCGCCGATCCTCGCTGTAGGGAGCGCTTTACGCAAGCCATCGGCAGCATAATCGTACATCATACAGTATTCTTCGACGGTTCCCTGCCAATAGCCGATATTCGGTTCGTTCCAGACTTCCCACCACCAGCTTTCGACCTCTTTTTTTCCATAACGATCAACGCAATGTTTCGCCCATTGGTGAATAAGTTCCCTCCATTTATCGTAATCTTTTGGTGGATAAGCCCAACCGGTAAATACATCCTTGTAAGGCGCACCAGGTCGCCAACTATGTTTGTAGGGTTGGGGCTTTGTTGATAGTGCCTCCGGCATAAAGCCGATCTGCGCCAGGGGCTTCATTTTCCTGGCTATATAGGTATCAAAAATGCTGTCGACAATCGTCCAGTTATAAATAGGGTTGCCGTTCCTGTCCTCAGTATACGCGTTGGTGGATCCCCATTTTAAAGCCGGTGTACCATCGCCACTGGTTAATAAGTTATGCGTTCTTACAAAAACAGGAACAGGGCTTAAGGCGGCAATTTCCGACAACAACTTCTTGCCATCCTTCATGTAAGTGTAGTTTGGCTCATCATACCCAAACCAGGCCCAAATTGGTTTCATATCCCCAACTTCCTTGTTAAAATCAATGTTGATGACGGGCGATTGGGAATAAACAGTTGAACATATTAATAGTAAACCGAGCAGTTTTTTCATGACTCATTCCTGTTTTAGTTGAATCGAACTGTCATTCATTTCAAACTTGTAATTCTTTAGCAGGTTTATTATTTCAGCGCCTGCCAACAAAACGGGACCATACCCATGTGCGGCAAATACATTGACCGGCCGGTAATAATAAAAGGCAGGATCGAAAGCCATGCCGGTACCTACGCAAGTCCCTTCCACCTGTCCCTTGTCATTCACTTTTGTAGCCACTGCGTTCCAGGCCAACA
>DASSFT010000217.1:0-11476 GCA_035694045.1 Chitinophagaceae bacterium | reverse complement strand
ATCCGCTCGCACCGATGCCGGCTGTGATAGCTAAAGTGGCTTTTGCAGAAGTCGCAAGGAACGATCTGCGTGTTGATTTGTTCTTTTCCATAAAATTGAATTGAGGAGAGTAAAGTTAGGCCTTATTTTCATGCTCCCCGGAATGGATTTCTTATAAATGAACCGACCGTTCGGGCGAAACGTCGGTACGATTCTTTGTTAAACAACTGGGAATCTCTCATCGCTTTGTAAGTAAGAAAAACACCTACAGGTACAAGCACAAATGTGGCCAGCCACATCCCGGTAAAAGGGCTAAGTGTACCCTCATTGGCCAGCTTTTCACCAACCGTCGTAGAAAAATAAAAGACCATAAAGAAGACGATCGCAAAAATGAGTGGCATGCCTAATCCGCCCTTTCTGATAATTGAACCGAGTGGGGCACCGATAAGAAAGAGTACAAGGCAAGCCAGTGCAAGAACGATCTTATGATGCCATTCTACTTTATGCCTTCTCAGTCTTTTTTCTCTCTCTTTACTATTGACCTGGTTAGCTTCAACATTATTTTTTAGCGAAGTAATAAGACCGACGGTCCCATCATGCACTGCTTGTTTTACTGAATCTGGCAAAAGATCTTCAAACCGCTTTGCCTTTTTAATGGCGGTGCTGGTATCAACAGGTAATTCCAGGTTTTTTGTTGTATCGAAGAAAGCAGTAAATGGAAGAACGGAAAAGGTTGTTTTTTCTATCTCCCGGTCAATATTCCTGTTTTCTATTCGAAATGAATCAATGGCCTTGTTCAGTTGCCGCATGCTGAGCATTTTCTCATTATTCATGTTAGCACTGTCATTCGTCAGAGACTGGAATCCCAAAGCACTCAGATCAAACTCCTTTTTATATTCTTTAAATCCCACCCGGATATAATCCGTTCTCAGGCTGCCATACCGGTCTCCTCTTTCTTCATATCTCCATCCATCTTTCAGGATGAACTCGAGAATGCGTTTATTGCTGTCAGACAGGCGCATTACTCCCGATTTGGCGATAAGGAAATTGTCCTGGAGCGATCCTCCCTGTTCATATACGATCACATCCCTTATCACTGTGTCATTCGGTTCTTTTTTCCCGATTTTGATTGCATAATTGGGGATCTTATCATAAAACACCCCTTCCTGCAGATCAAAAGCAGGTTGAGAATTGACGATATTCGTTAAAAGCGTCCTTGATTTCAGGTTGGCTACGGGAATCATATAGTTGGAAAATAAAAAAGCAACTCCCGATAAAAGGATAGCGACAATAAACAGGGGCCGCATGAACCGGAGCAGGGAAATGCCAGAGGATTTGATTGCGACGAGTTCAAAGCTCTCGCCGAGATTACCAAAAGTCATCAGCGAAGAAAGAAGGATAGCCAGCGGCAGAGCCAGTGTTACCAATACTGCACTTTGATACCAGATAAATTTAAAAATGATATTTGTGCTGATCCCTTTGCCGACGAAATCGTCGACCCACAGCCAGAAGAACTGCATCAGCAGTACAAAGAGCGTGATAAAAAAAGTAGCGGCAAACGGGCCGAGGAAGGCTTTGATGACGAGCTTATCTAATTTTTTGATCACTATCTTTAATTATGGATAAAGCAAAAATAATGCTTTCAGCAAAGGAGACTCAATTGGTTGGCAATGCAGATTGGATTTTAACAAAGAACCAGATTTTACAAAAGGTAAAGCTAATCCTGGAAGACGTACAATCGAAGCAACAGGATTTTTTTAAAGATCATCCTGCCATCCTGCCGGCGGAGGTGATAACCATTCCCCCGAAAATATCGAGAGGAGAAAATTATAAAGGACTGCCCTGGCTGGTTCTCGATCACCCGAGATTTTTTGGTAAGGAAGATCATTTTGCGGTCCGCAGTATGTTCTGGTGGGGCAATTTCTTCAGTATCACTTTGCACCTGGCGGGCATTTATAAGCGGAACTATGAAAGAAAGGCGGTCGCTGGTTTTTCTCTCTTAGAGGATGAATCTTTTTTTATCGGGGTTGGCGATGAACAGTGGGAGCATCATTTTGAGACAGACAATTATTTACCGCTAAAAGAAATGAATGAAGAGAGCTTTAAAGCTCATGTTACACATAAACCGTTTATCAAGTTGGCTAAAAAGCTTTCGTTTGAGCAATGGAATGAGACAGGAGATGATTTATTTATTTCCTTCCGGCAATTGATGTTGTGGCTGGCTGATTAATTAATTACCTAACCGGTGAAAAAGTTCTTTTACCTGGTGATCCCACAGCAGGGCCTGGTCCTTGATCTCTTTTTTCTCTGCAAAATCTTTTACTACAAGGATTGTCTGGTTAGTGATCTCGGATTTTTCTATACGAAATTCAAAGTATTCATCTTTTGGGGCAGACTGCCAGTGAAACCGGATGTATTTATCCAGTTCTTTTTCTATTACGTCTGCTTTGTCATAAGAACCATTCCACCCGAAATAGAAAGTACTGTCCCTTTCGTCGACTTTGTCTGCGAACCATTCTCCCAGCCCGGCAGGTGTTGAAAGAAATTCATACAAAATAGAAGGCGAACACCGGACTGGAAACTCTAACGTGTATAACTGTTTACTCATTCTGTCATTATTAAACCTCACGGAATGCTGCAATAATAATTAAATAATGATTGCCCCAAAATATTTTTTTATAACCCTTTCTGGCCCTTTTCCGTCGTAAAACCGCATATAAAATAAAATTTGTTGATTTGCGTTAAAGAAAAGTAAAATATTTTTGGCAAATATTGGATAAATCCTCTAATTTGCCTTGAAGTCCAACAAATTCTGATGAAAACCGATTCCGTGCTGGGTACTTTTTAAGGGCTAACCCAACCAAAACTGAATTCTTGAACCCTTTAAATAACCCGTTAACCTACTACCTATGAGTATGAGACAATTGAAGATCACGAAGTCTATTACGAATCGTGAATCTCAAAGTCTGGAGAAGTATCTCCAGGAAATTGGTAAAGTAGAGCTGATCACTCCTGAAGAAGAAGTCAAATTAGCCACTCTAATTAAGCAAGGCGACCAACGAGCTTTGGATCGTTTGACCAAAGCAAATCTTCGTTTCGTTGTATCTGTTGCCAAACAGTATCAAAACCAGGGTTTATCGCTGCCAGACCTTATTAATGAAGGTAATCTCGGTCTTATAAAGGCCGCCCAGCGATTTGATGAAACCCGCGGTTTCAAATTCATTTCTTATGCCGTATGGTGGATCCGCCAGAGCATTTTACAGGCTTTAGCCGAACAATCCCGTATTGTCCGCCTACCATTGAATAAAGTAGGGTTAACGAACCGCATACAAAAAGCATACTCTCAACTCGAACAGCAATTTGAAAGGGAACCTTCAGCCGAGGAATTGGCCGAAGTCCTGGAAATGGACCTGGAAGAAGTCTCCGCTAGTCTTGGTATCTCCGCCCGTCACGTCAGTATGGATACACCTTTATCAGAAGGCGAAGACAATACCCTGCTGGATGTACTGGAAAATCCTAATGCAGAAAGGACTGACGGTGAACTGGACCATAAAGAATCTCTGAAAACAGAGATCGACCGTTCACTGAAAACACTTACCGAAAGGCAAAAAGAAGTGATCTGCTATTTCTTCGGGATCGGCGTGGATCATCCTATGAGCCTCGAAGATATCGGTGAAAGGTTCAACCTTACCCGTGAAAGGGTCCGCCAGATCAAGGATAAAGCCATTACCAAATTAAGAGCTACCAATCGTTGTAAACTTTTAAGAACCTACTTAGGAGCATGATATAAACATCTACACTCATACTTACATAAAAAGTCAAAATTCAAAAGTATAACCGACGCTTTTTGAGTTTTGACTTTTTAATTTTGACTTGAGCCCGCCGTATCTTTGCAGCCTATGTTCAACTCTCTACAGGAAAAGCTGGAATCAGCCTTTAAAAACCTCAAAGGCCAGGCTAGAATTACAGATATCAATATCGCATCCACGGTAAAAGAGATCCGTCGTGCATTAGTTGACGCCGACGTCAACTATAAAATAGCCAAGGAATTCACTGACAAGGTGAAAGACAAGGCCGTTGGTGAGAAAGTCATCAACGCCATCAGTCCCAGCCAGCTAATGATCAAGATCGTCAAGGATGAGCTTACCGAGCTAATGGGAGGCCAGGAAGCCGGTTTTAATTCCAAGGGGAATCCCGCAGTCATATTGATCGCAGGGCTACAGGGGAGCGGTAAAACGACTTTTAGTGGTAAACTGGCTAACTATCTCAAAACCAGGAAAGGCCTGTCACCCATGCTGGTGGCCGCTGATATCTACCGCCCGGCAGCCATGGAGCAATTAAGGATCCTGGGTGAGCAGATCGGTGTTGATGTACATATAGAGGAAGAAAATAAAAATGCCGTAGATATCGCCCAAAACGCGATAAAAGAGGCCAGAAGTAAAAATAAGAACGTGGTCATAATCGATACGGCCGGCCGCCTGGCGATCGATGAAGCGATGATGACGGAAGTTGCCAATATTCGCAATACGGTCAAACCACAGGAGATCCTTTTCGTGGTAGATAGCATGACCGGGCAGGACGCTGTAAACACAGCAAAGGCCTTTAACGACCGTTTGGATTTCACCGGTGTTGTGCTGACCAAGCTGGATGGTGATACAAGAGGGGGGGCAGCCCTTTCCATCAAATACACGGTTCAGAAACCGATCAAGTTCGTCAGTAGTGGTGAAAAGATGGATACACTGGATGTGTTTTATCCCGAACGTATGGCCCAGCGTATCCTCGGGATGGGAGATATCACAACGTTGGTGGAAAAAGCCCAGGAACAGTTTGATGAGGAACAGGCCAAAAAACTGGAAGGCAAGATCCGCAAAAACAAATTTGATTTCGCCGACTTTAAAGCCCAGCTCGAGCAGATCAAAAAAATGGGCAATATGAAAGATCTGCTTGGCATGATTCCCGGGATGGGCAGCAAAATAAAGGATATCGATATCAATGACGATTCATTTAAAGGCATCGAAGCGATCATCAATTCCATGACCCCTGAAGAAAGAAACGACCCTGACCTGATAAATGGCAGCCGCCGCAAACGGATCGCGTCAGGTTGTGGCAAGGACATCAGCGAGGTCAACGCCTTCATGAAACAATTTGAGCAAATGAGAGACATGATGAAGGGGATGAACAAGATGGGAATGTTTGGAAAAATGATGCCGGGAATGAAGAGATAGTTTTTAGTCGACAGTGATTAGTCTATAGTCGGTAGTCGTCCTTGCCACAATTTAAAATACCTTTTTAGCCCGCAGACCCCTATTTTGGACTATCGACTATCGACTCCAGACTTATCGACTGCGGACTACCGTCCATCGACTTCCAATTTGGGATTTCCCCCCTCCCTTCTTATCTTCGCACTAACCGGTATCAACCGGGGTTTAACAATTATTGTTTAATCGCCTTTAAATGTCTATTTAAGATGGCAGCAAAAATCCGACTGCAACGTCATGGGTCTAAGAAAAGACCCTTCTACTTCATCGTAGTTGCCGATGCCCGCAGCCCGCGCGACGGGAAATTCATCCAGAAATTAGGTACGTATAATCCATTGACTGTTCCGGCTACTATTCAGCTGGATCGTCAGAAAGCTTTGGAATGGCTCAGCAAAGGAGCTACTCCAACTGATACGGTTCGCCGTATCCTTAGCTTCAAAGGAGTATTGTATCTTAAACACCTGCTTCGCGGTGTGAAACTGGGTTTGTTTGATGAGGCAACTGCAATGGAAAAATTCACCAAATGGAGCGCAGAACACGATGCGCAGGTGAAAAAACGCCAGGAAGAAGCATACCGCCAAAAAAGATCCAGACGTCCAATGCCGGGTCGCAGACCCGAGAGGAAGACTGAAGGAAGCGGTAACGAAGGATAAATAAATTATCCGCATTTCTGAAAGTTCGTGAAGGTGACATCCAAAAAGTGTCGCCTTTTTTCATCACCGGTAAATCATGGTTGAATATTTCAAAATAGGAAAGTTTGTAACCGTTCATGGGCTGAAAGGCGAACTGTTACTGAAACATTCATTCGGTAAGAAGACTTCATTGAAAGGATTGGAAGCCGTATTCATTGAAGAGAAAAAAGATTCATTTATTCCCTGGTTTGTCGAATCAGCCAAAATCAAAAACGAAGAAGAAACTTATATTAAGCTGGAAGGCATTGATACAAGAGAATCCGCCGCAAAACTTGCCCAAAAGGAACTATGGTTGCCTGAGGCAGATTTTAAAAAGTTTGCTGCCAAATCAGCACCGGCAGGTTTACTGGGTTATTCCATTGTGAATGAAAAAGAAAACATCGGTGATATACTGGAGGTCATTGAACAACCGCATCAACTGCTTTGCCGCCTGGATATTAAAGGAAAAGAAGCTTTAATCCCTATCAATGAAAGCACATTGCAGAAAATTGATCATAAAAAAAAGCAGGTAATTGTTTCGCTCCCCGAAGGCTTGCTCGATATTTACCTGGGCTAACACTGTTATTCTATCTTAGCTAGCTCTGCGTGTATGCTCTGCCCGGTTAGTTTTAATTCATAAGCAATAATCGCTCCTTTAATATCCGTCCGGATACCGGGGTTTATGTATTCCGGAAGATCTTCAGCTACCCAAATGCGACATAAACTGTCAGTACTGGTGTACACTATGCAGCGATGATCCAGTATTATTTTGCTTTCCCCATTTTTTTCAAATATCCTTCGCGCCGAACGAACTGTGTCTGGTAAAAATTTATGCTTATCAGAATTGTATCGATATATTTCGCCTTTACTAAACAATAATTTTTCATCCGGGAAGTCCAATTTCGAGAATCCATCGTTCTCATTACTTTTTGTTATTAAAATGAACGTACTATCCGGGCCGGCATCTACTTTTCGCCAGCAGGAAGTTAAAATGCCGGGAAACTTCAGTTGCTTAACCATTTGCTCAGCAGTTTCCGGGGGAATACCCTGCTCTTCCAAATGCTTCTTGAAGGATATTACCGCGGAATCCGGCATCGGAAACAATATCATTTCTTTGTATTCACAATGGTATTTGCGTTGACCGGCAGCAATCAATGATATTCCGGAAAGGAATAATAAAATTAATAGTCGCATAAAAAAGGTTTAATGATATTTATTTGGGTCCTTTGATAAAATCAGCCAGCAATTTCATCCGGTAATACAGGTTACTCAGCATCAGCGACACGTTGTTCTTTACCTGCACGACACTTCCGTTGTTCATCTTCTTAATGATTTTCAACTCTTCGATCTTTTCATCGATCTTATCAACCAGTTTTTCCGCATCCCAGCCTATGTATTTTTTATTCCGGTCGTTAAACACGTGGTAAGGTTCAATCGTGCCCGCCTTTAATTTCCTGAATTTAAAATTGGCCTTCACGGCCTCGTTGATCGCGGTATTGGCCAGCATATCGATCATGATATCGGGGGAAACCTCGTTCAGGTAAGCATTGTGAAAAATATTCAGGTTGTTCCGCAACTCCCGAAGCACCTGCCTTTTCAGTATATCATTGGTCTTCCCTTCCTTGTTCAGAAAAGTGAGTATATCCTTTAGCGGGCCTATGCCTGTCTTAAGCCATTCAAGTTGCATAGGCTAAAATAAACATTCGCGCTCAACATTAAGCTGTCTGGGGTAACTCTGTTCCTTGCGCGAAAGAACCAAAATCCAGATGGCAAGACCCAAATAAGCTTCAAACACAGAAATTCAAAATCAAAAAGTTGTATCGGGGAGCTCGGTATTGGATATTTCGATTTGTAATTTTTTTGGTTCTTGTGTCCCGCCAACTGGCGGGATGGTTCTTGTGAATTCTGTATTGATCAGTCGCTGCCTGGCCTGCATTTCTTTTATTTGTTTCAAGGTATTATCAATTTGAACAAAATGCCGCTGCTCATGCGCGATCAAAAAACGGAACGTATCGCCGGTCTTCAACCGGATAAACCTGGAGATCGACACTGGGGTGCGGATATTGCCAATGTCCTTTTTTGTAGCATCCTGCAATAAGTTTAATAAGATATACTGCTGCTCCAGGAAATCGTTGATCACTGAATCTGCATCGAATATCATCCGTGGACGATGATTTCGCGGGGCCTGCATTTTATTGGCGATCTTTCCATCTACTCCCGGCCTCATAATCTTTGTAAAATAATTACCCAGCCATCCGGCTTTAAACCATTCCCTGCCCGGTTTCCTGGATTCTGCCAGGCTTTTCTCAATCGCGGGCAGATAATATCGTCCGTAACTGTTTAGGTGCTCCAATACCTGCGTTATGCTCCATTTTTCCGCAGCCGGTTGAATGATCAATGTACGCGTCTCTTCTGTTTGAAGATATTCTGTCTTTAAGATCAGCTGCCGGACATCAGCCTGCAACTGCTCAATCAATTCGGTTGTTCTAATTTTCATTTGTTCTAAGTTTTGAACAAAGCTACCGGCGCCTGAACCGGAAAATCTTGGCAAAAACCAAGATTCTTAACCCTGACGTTTATTAAAGTCTGACTGAGCCCATGAGTTTGCTGAAAGTGGTAGGATCGATGCCAAGATATGAAGCGAGATATTTATGCGGGATCAATTGCAATAAATGCGGGCTGCGGTGCAACAGAGTCTTGAATTTTTCTTCAGCGCTGAAACATTGCAGTTCTGCCTGCCTTCCCAACACACCTTTCAAAGCAAAAGCAGTTGTCTTCAGGATCAGTCGCTGGATATTCGGGAATTCATTCATCAAAGTTTCTACCTGTTTGTAGGTGGTCCGTAAAAATTTGCTGGTTGTCAGTGTTTCAAAAAAATAGGAAGTCGGCGTTTGTGTGAGAAAGGAATCGGCTACGCCGGAAAATGAAGGTGGGTAGGTAAATACGATCGTTGCTTCCTGCCTGTCATTACCAATGTAGAATGCCCGTTGCACACCTTCCAGCACAAAATACAAATGCCTTTCTGTTTCGCCTGCAGCTGTCAGTACCGTTTTTCGCTTGCAGCCAAATGGAACCCATACCGCTGCAAATGCCTCCCATTCTTTTCCCGTAAGCGAATGAATAGGCCTGATGAAATCATGAAGAAGTTGTGTTTCCAAAGCGGGTGTTGAAATTCAAATATATCATTTATAGGCATCTTTTTTATTTCTCGCAACGGCGCGGCGACGCAACGAATTGTTTACAGCACGAAATGGGCTTGATTTTTAGCGTGGTGTTTTGTTATAACAGGAACCTATTTGATTTTCTGCATAGCGCCGTTGTCCCGTTAGCTATCGGGATGGCGAGAAACCTTTGCCGCCGGCAAATAAGTATCTTTGACAGGTGGAAGATGTAAAAAAGCATATCGCTCATTTTGACCTGGATTCCTTCTTTGTTTCTGTAGAAATACTCAATAATCCGACTTTAAAGGGAAAGCCTGTTCTCGTAGGTGGCTACGAACGCGGTGTTGTGGCTGCCTGCAGCTATGAGGCCAGGAAATTTGGCATTCACTCGGCCATGCCGATGAAAAAAGCTTTACAACTTTGCCCCCATGCCATCGTTACCAGCAGCAGCCGTGGCGACTACAGCAAATATTCGAGATGGGTTACCGACATCATTGCCTTGAAGGTTCCACTGTTTGAAAAAGCCTCGATCGATGAATTCTATATCGACTTCACGGGTATGGACAAATTCTTTGGGGCCAGCAAATATGCAAGAGAACTGAGAGAATTTATTAAAAAAGAAACAGGTCTTCCCATATCCGGCGGTTTGTCTTCAGCCCGTTTTATCAGTAAAATGGCAACGAATGAAGCAAAGCCCAACGGGTTTTTGGAAGTATCGCATGGAAAGGAAAAAGAATTTTTGTGGCCGCTGGGTATTGGAAAAATAAATGGCGTAGGCAAACAGACGGAGCAACAATTAAAGAATTTCGGCATCTACACGATCGAGGATATAGCCAAAACCCCTGTTGAGCTGATGGAAAGATATGCGGGAAAATGGGGTGAATCACTCTGGCATAAGGCTCATGGCCGTGGCACTTCGGAGATCACTACTGACTGGGAGCAAAAAAGCATGAGCCATGAAAACACTTTTGATAAAGACTATACTGATCTCGCCTTCCTGCATAGCGAGCTGGTACGACTGACAGAAAAAACAGCTTATTCCCTCCGCGAAGATGAAAAGCTTGCTGGTTGTATAACTGTCAAGATCCGGTATTCGGATTTTGAAACCACTTCAAGACAGGAAACCATTGACTATACTGCTCTGGATGATGTGATGATCGCTAAAGTGAAAGATTTGTTCAATAAATCATACCAAAAAGACAGGCCGGTAAGGCTGCTGGGTGTTCGCTTTAGCCATATGATCCCTTTCACCATGCAAATGAGTTTGTTTGATAACAATATTGAAAAACTCAATCTCTACAAAGCGGTGGATGATATCAAAGATCGTTTTGGAAGCAAGGCGGTCAGCAAAGCTGTCACTTCAAAATTGACGGAAGGAAGCAACAGGAACACCACCAGGCACAATAAGAAAAAATCTCCGGATTAAGTATTCATTGTTCCTGCCTCTCTCCTACCTTTAAGCCCCTAACTTCAAAAATTTTGATTATGAAAGAATGGAAAGACTACCAGGAAAAGAACAAAGAACGTTTTCTGAATGAAATGCTCGACCTGCTCCGTATCCCTTCGGTAAGTGCCAAGAGCGAACACAAGGCAGACATGCAAAAATGCGCTGAAGCGGTAAAGAAGAGTCTGCTGGCCGCGGGTTGTGATAAAGCAGAAGTGATGCCGACAGAAGGACATCCAGCAGTGTATGGTGAAAAAATCATCGATCCTTCCAAACGTACAGTTTTGGTATATGGTCATTATGATGTGCAGCCGCCGGAACCATTGGAACTCTGGAATAGCGGTCCCTTTGACCCCGTCATTAAGGATGGTAAGGTATATGCAAGAGGTTCTGCGGATGATAAAGGACAATTCTATATGCATGTAAAAGCATTGGAAACGCTGGTGAAAACGAATACGATGACCACCAATATCAAGTTCCTGATAGAAGGAGAGGAAGAAGTCGGTTCACCGAATCTTGGAAAATTTGTGGCTGCCAACAAATCCCTGTTAAAAGCCGATGTGATCCTGATCAGTGATAGTTCGATGCTAAGCATGGAAAATCCTTCATTGGACACAGGCGTGAGGGGTCTCAGCTATATTGAAGTGGAAGTGACCGCGGCCAACCGTGACCTCCACAGCGGAACTTATGGTGGTGCTGTAGCCAATCCGATCACTATTTTGGCAAAGATGATCGCCAGTTGTCATGATGAAAACAATCATATAACGATTCCCGGGTTTTACGATGATGTTGTTGTTGCCAGCGCCGAAGAGAGGGCCCTGATCAATAAAGCACCTTACGACGAAAAGGAATATAAAGATGATCTTGGCGTGAAGGAATTATGGGGAGAAAAAGGTTATACTACTTATGAAAGAACGGGTATTCGCCCGACTATCGAGTTAAATGGGATCTGGGGAGGTTACC
>DASSFT010000216.1:0-6300 GCA_035694045.1 Chitinophagaceae bacterium | reverse complement strand
TGCCAGGTATGTAAGCACCGGGAAATGGACTGTGATAAGGGGTACCGTTGCGGACCCGGGAGCCATAATGTACCAGCTGCAACCTGATTCGGGTCAGGGCCCGGTATTATCATTTAAGAAAGCAGACGATAATATTCTTTTTATGACGGATGAAAATGGGAATTTATTGGTAGGTAATGACTACGTAAGTTTTACATTAAGTAGACAACAAAAAAAATAGGACCAGTCCTGCAATCCTTCATTACGCATTATACATTTCCATTTGCAGCCTTGTTTCCTCGAGATCCAGTTCCCGCTCGATCTTGCGAATTATTTCTTCGTTCGCTTTGCCATGACGGTGCATTTCTTCGAGCGTTTTTCGTTCAATACCTATAAGGTCTATCTGCAACTGCGAAAATTCGTTGAAAATATTTCCCTTAAGCGTTTGCCCGTTTCCGAAATAATTAGCAGGAAGATCTGTTTTTTGCAGCCGGTTATATTTCACTTCATATTTGCTCTTTAAATTATGCAGCAGTTCATCGTTCACCATCGATAGGTTCTCCTCGATATGTGCAATGGTGGTAGTTACTACTTTGGTTCGAACCTCGTACTCTTCTGCCGCAATCGAATGCGGGGTCATTTTCAAACGACGGATGATCCAGGGCAGCGTCAATCCCAATACAACCAGCGGAGATAGTATCACGCAAAAAGAAAGAAAAATTACCAGGTTCCGCTGAGGGAATTCATTTCCGCCTGGCAGCGTGAGTGGAAGGGCCAATGCCGCTGCCATAGAAACAACTCCACGCATGCCTGCCCATCCGAAAATGACCATGTTGCGCGGATCAAATGGTTCGGTAGTACGGATCCGTTTGCTTAGATAGCGCGGTAATAAAGTTGCCGGCACTACCCAAATGAAGCGAACAGCGATCACTACAAGGCTTATCGACGCTCCCCACAGTATCAATAAACCGGGTGAATAATTACTAATACCCTGCATCACGTGACGCAATTGCAACCCGATCAGGATAAAAATCAAACTGTTGAGGATAAAAATTACTACCTCCCATACGGAATAAGCCATGATGCGGCTCTGGTGGGTAAACATTTCGCTGGATCGGAACGACAGATACAAACCAGTAGTAACAACAGCCAATACTCCGGAAAAATGAAACTGTTCCGCCAACAGGTAAGAAGCAAAGGGTGTGAGAAAGGTCAGGGTCACCTCGATAACTGGTTCGCAAATAAATTTCTTATGCACCAGGTATATCAGGTATCCTATCGCTAGCCCGATTGCAATGCCGGCAACAGCAACAAGAAGAAAATTCAATCCTGCTTTCCATAAGACAAAATTGCCCGCCGTCACAGCTGTCAGTGCGTAGCGGTAAGCTACCAGGCCACTCGCGTCGTTCACCAGGCTTTCTCCTTCCAGTATTGTAATCACCCGGGGGTGTAATCCCAACCCTTTGGTGATCGTGGTTGCTGCAATAGCATCCGGTGGCGACACGATAGCCCCGATCAGGAAAGCGAGCGGCCAGCTTAAACCAGGTATCAGCAGGTGAGCGGCCATCGCTGTCAGCGAAGTAGTAAAAAGGACGAGACCAATAGCAGCCAGGCCGATCGGGCGGATCGCGGCTTTGAAATCATGCCAGCTGGTGTTCCAGGCCGCACCATATAAAAGTGGCGGCAGGAAAATAAGAAATACAATATCTGGATTCAGGGTGATCACCGGCAATCCCGGAACCAGGCTGATCACTACACCTGAAAGAACGAGTATGATGGGAAAGGGAAACTTGTATTTTGTGCTCAGCACGCCCAAAAAAGTGATACCGAAAAGGAGAATAATGATTAGCCCTATGTTTTCCATGTTTTAAAATTAATTATTCAAAACAAATTCTGGCATTCATTGTTTGGCGGCATAAAGGCATTTCACGCGGCGACGCAAAGACGCAACGAATTCTTTTCTGTAGGAAACAGGCTTGATTCTCTGCCTGGCGTCGTTGCGAGAGATTTATTTCAAACTGAGGCACCGCCGCATTACCCGCCTTTGATATTTATTTTTATCTTACTTCGCCTTTCAGCCACAATGAAAAAAAAATTCCAATATACTTTGCTGGGAATGGTCCTTGGCGTCTCTTGCTGTTTTCAGGCGGTGATCGCACAGGATAGTGTAGCCGCACATTCACTTCTTCGCCAAATAGAGGATCAGCAATTGCGCCGCGATCCTTTTTTTATGCCCGGCATTTTCCCGTCTTACGTTTCGAATAAAAAAGTATACAGGGAACAACGGAAGGACAATAATGTTTTTTACACGGCTCTTATTTCCTATACGTTGAAAAAACTTCGACCTGGCTTACCAGCGAGCGATCAGACAATAGTTGATTCGATAATCGCCAGGTCAGAAAGAGCTGTCGCTCCTTTTAAAAACCGGGAAGGAAGAGAAACATACAATTTCTGGAGAACGGATTCGGCTTACCGGTTACCTTATTTATGGGGGCTCAATTATACAAGTAAGAATATGCTTGAAGACGATCCGGATTGCACATCCATTTGCCTGCTTTCACTAAATGTACCGGGTCAAACCGCCGAAAAAGCACACGAGGTGATGCAGGATTTTGTAAATGATGCGGATAACCCCACGCAAACGACTTTCTCAAGGTATCGATCGTACGAAGCTTATTCAACCTGGATGGGTAATCGCCTGCCGGTAGTATTTGATATCTGTGTGTTGAGCAACGTACTTACTTTCGTACAGGAATATAACCTGCCATGGACAAAAGCGGATTCAGCGAGTCTTGACCTGATCGTTGCCACAATCAATAACAAAGATCATATCCGGCATCCATATATAGTAGCTCCTTATTATGGAGGTAGCTCCATAATCCTGTATCATCTGGCCCGGTTGATGAGCATTAAGCCTGTTCCGGCACTAGAAGCATTGAAGGATTCATTGATCAGCGATGCACAGCGAATATTACTGCAAACACATGATGGGTTTGAAAAGATCGTTTTAAGCAATGCGCTTTTGAAATGGAATGCCGGTCCAGGTATCTCGGAAGCAGGTACACCGGATGAAATCGGGAAAAGCAATACCCCTTTTTTTATCGGTAATATTCCCTCTATTTTCAACTTTATCCTGAAAAAGCCTTTGTCCAAAAGGGAGATAGGATTTTATTATCATTATTGTCCTGCATACAATAATGTCTTGTTGTTGGAATATGTCGTACTCCGACATAAAACCGGTGACAACAATTTTACTTTCGACGCGCCTGCAATAAAAAAAGCTGTCGAATAATTATCGTCCTGCCTTAAACGGTAATCGTCAAGTTTGAAGTTTATTTCATCCACCCAAATGTTGCGATAATAATTGACACCTTTGCTTCGTTGCGCCTGCCTGCCGGTAGGCAGGTCATTGCGTCGTGGCGCGAGAATACTGTTCCAGGTTGTCTAAGACCCATAACGAGATCAATAACCAGAGAACTCCGATAATGAAACCAGAAATGACATCGCTTGCATAATGTACCCGCAGGTAAATCCTGCTATAGCCGATCAGTAAAATGATTGTTGTCAACAAGACAGCAATCCCCCATCTTAGCCAGGCTGTCTCCACAAGATTCCAGCAAATATGCAGCAACAGTCCATAAAACGTAACGGATATGATAGCATGGCCGCTGGGAAAACTCAATCCCCTGGCCGCTTTTAGCAATGGCGATAAAGGGCGTTTCCGTTGAAATAAATATTTCAATAAAAACATTAATGAAAGACTGCTAAGAGCAATTGTGATCACTCGTATCGAGAACCAATTTTGGTGAAGGGCGAAAAGAAAAAAGAAGATCAACAGAAGATTGGCCGGGATAAGAAATTTGTGAGAACCCAAAAAACTAAAAAATAACATGACCCGGTTATTAGCCGGGCTTACCCATCGCTGTAACCTGTCGAAGACCGCAAGATCAACCGGCTTGTATTTTCTAATGCTGTTTCGTACCAGGAAAACAAGAATACCGATCACCGCGGCAAAGAGTACCAGCGAAAGCAATGTTTCCGCTATTATAAGGATTGTAACTTCCCTGAACTGCATAGATGCTTATACTGTGGAGACGTAGCCTCAGGCAGACCTATAATAAACTTCGGTTGAAGGACGGGGCGCCCCATCAATCACCTTCGAATGCGCACAACACACCGTTTTTATTTCCCCTGTTGTGTCGCTGGTAAACCCGGCTTTCGGGTAAGCGCAGAAAAGTGTGAACTTATCCTGGCTATGAAGGCCGTTCCAAAATTCCTCCAACTTCATAGCCGCTTCCTGTGCACCCTGTTTCCATAAGACAGCCACCATTTCACCAAATGCACGGAACCTGCCACTGGCTGTTTTGGCATGCCTGATGAGCTGCGTGATACACTCTGTAAAAAGAGTTTTATCTGGTATCCCATTCACCATAAACCGGTTGAGGGTATCAGTTGCATCCAGGCCGATAAACCGGCCCGCGGACTCCAGGAAGCTCATATTAAACCCGTGCCTGGAAAGGCGATCTTTAAGTGCCTGCAGATGCTCTGCCGTTGCAATAATTATTACACTGTCGCCTGCTATCAGTCCCGCACCTGCAAAACTTTCAAGAGTATTTAGAAAAACTTTATCATTCTCGTATATCTGCACTGTATGATCAAACGTGGCAATTTCTCCCCAAAAAACCTGGGAGGGAGATTTTTCCCAAATCTTATTCTGTATTTCCGTCATATCCTGTTCCTCAAAATACGTATTCTTCATGTAAGGGGGATTAAAATGGATTAACTGGTTAGCCTCATCGATTAATACAACAAGTTCTATGCAGTTTTTCAATTGCCAATTTTGAGAAGTGGAGAAATAAAATGTTATAGATAAGAAAATATATATTTGATAAAATACCTGGGCGGCAAAATTTCCAGCTCAGCCATTCAACAATGCTTTTATGAAAAGCCTATACTTCCTTTTTTCCTTTGTCCTGCTTTGGCATATTTCATTGTCGCAGCAGATTGCAGACGATATACTTCATAAAAAATGGGATGCTTACTGGTTAGCAGTTCCGGGTTCATCACCGCACGATTATGGTGTATATCATTTCAGGAAAACTTTTGTATTGGACCAGCAGCCATCATCCTTTATTGTTCATGTGTCGGCGGACAATCGATATAAATTGTATGTGAACGGTGAAATGGTTTCTTTTGGTCCCGCCCGCAGCGATGTATATAACTGGAACTATGAGACGGTAGATATTGCTTCCTATCTGAAAGCAGGCAAAAATGTGCTCGCCGCAGTAGTATGGAATTTTGGAGAAGAACGGCAGGAAGCACAGATCAGTTACCAGACAGCGTTTATCCTGCAGGGCAATTCTGACAATGAAAAACTGGTCAATTCAAATTCATCCTGGCTGTGCACCGTTGACAGCGGCTATACCCCTTTGGAGCCACTGCTGATTTATAGTTATTACGCAGCTGGGCCGACAGAGAGGAAGGATTATAATTCATATCCCGGTGCCTGGCAAGCTACAGACTTCAATGATAGTTCGTGGAAACCTGCCCGGCAACTATTCAATGGATTGCCCAAGGGAGTTTTTTTCTGGACCCTGGGTTGGATGCTGGTACCAAGATCCATTCCTGCCATGGAGTTGACAAAACAACGATTGCAAAAAATTTGTTCTTCCGTCAACGTGGAAAAAGCAGATGATTTCTTAAAGGGGAATACTTCGTTGAACATTGGCGCCGGTACCAAAGCAAGTTTATTGATCGACCAGGGTTTCCTGACAACTGCTTATCCTGTTCTGGTTTTCAGTGGCGGAAAAAATGCGGTGATCCGTCTGTCGTATGCAGAAGGTTTATATATCGATGAAGGCGACAAAACGGATTGGCGGACCCAGAACAAGAAAGGTAATCGCAATGAAACCGCGGGGAAGAGATTTGTAGGATTAACCGATGAATTGGTTTCAGCGGGAAGGTCCGGAGAACTTTTTACTTCGCTGATGTGGAGGACCTATCGTTATCTAAAACTGGATATTGAAACAAAAGTCGATCCGCTTGTCATCAATGATCTTTATGGATTATATGAAGGCTACCCATTTAAATTTAATGCGGTGTTTAAAAGCGACGACTCAGCCCTGGATATGATCCTGGAGACAGGATGGCGAACGGCAAGACTTTGCGCACATGAGACTTATATGGATTGCCCCTACTACGAACAATTGCAATACGTGGGCGACACGCGTATCCAGGCGCTGGTCTCCCTTTATAATAGCGGGGATGACCGTTTGATGCGAAACGCCATAGAGCAGATAAGAAATTCTTTTATGCCCGAAG
>DASSFT010000215.1:0-3653 GCA_035694045.1 Chitinophagaceae bacterium | reverse complement strand
CGGTTTTAAGCAGGAACCTTTGCCTTATGCCTACAATGCTCTGGACAAATCCATTGATGCCATGACAATGGAAATTCATTATACAAAGCATGCGGCTGCTTACGCTACCAATTTGCAAGATGCCGCTAAGGCGGAAAGTGTAGATACCAATAAACCATTGGAAGAAGTGCTGGCAAAGATCTCGAAGTATTCAGCCAAGATGAGAAACAATGGTGGCGGCCATTATAATCATGAATTGTTTTGGAAATCGATGTCGCCAAACAGCAGCGAAAAACCTTCGGGGAAATTACTGGCAGCTATCGAATCAGGGTTTAATTCTTTTGATGCATTTAAAACGCAATTCGGCGATGCCGGTAAGAATCGTTTTGGCAGCGGCTGGGCCTGGTTGTTCCTGGATGGAGATAAAAAACTGAGGATCGGTTCTACACCCAACCAGGATAACCCATTGATGGATATAAGCGAGATAAAAGGGTTTCCTGTTTTAGGTCTCGATGTATGGGAGCATGCCTATTATCTCCGCTACCAGAATAAACGACCGGATTATATTGCCAGTTGGTGGAAGGTGGTGAACTGGGATTTTGTACAAAAGCGGTTTGAAGCGGTTTGATTATTTATTTCATGGCTTCCGACTGCCTAAGAGCGAACGCAGATTTTCATGATGGTTATGATAAAAAAGATCTGCGAATGCCTTATTGATCATACCAATCTGCTTTCTATGGGTAATTAGTAATTATTCAATTAAATTGCCCTCTTGAAAACCTCGGCTCAGAATTTACAAATCCAGAAATGGGTAGCGGGTATTTCGATACTGTTACTTGCTGTAAAATTCCTTGCATATTATTTTACAAATTCGGTTGCGGTTCTAACAGATGCCCTGGAGAGTATTGTCAATGTTGTCGCCGGATTCATCGGGTTGTACAGTTTATATGTTTCAGCCAAACCCAGGGACAAGGATCACCCCTATGGACATGGAAAGGCCGAATTTCTTTCCGCTGCAGTAGAAGGAACCCTGATCGGCGTGGCCGGAACTTTGATTTTGTATGAGGCGATCCAACACCTGATCCACCCGGTGTCATTAAAGAAGATCGATACGGGCATAGCGCTGGTAGGTGCCACTGCTGTCGTTAATTTCATAATGGGTTTTTACTGTGCAAGGATCGGAAAGAAAAATAACTCATTAGCTCTCGAGGCCAGTGGTAAGCACCTTCAAAGCGATACCTATTCCACGCTCGGCATCATCGCCGGGCTGATGCTCCTGTATTTTACCGGCTACCAGTGGGTTGACAGTGCAGTGGCCCTATTTTTCGGGGCATTCATTGTGTTTACAGGCTATAAGATCATCCGGCAATCGATTGCGGGGATTATGGATGAAGCTGATGAACAATTACTGGCCCGGATGGTTGAACTATTAAACGGGACCCGACGGGAAAATTGGGTCGATCTTCATAATTTACGCGTCATAAAATATGGAAGCGTCCTTCACCTCGATTGCCACCTGACGGTACCCTGGTATCTCAACGTAAAGGAAGCGCATGAAGAAATTGAAGCGCTGGCAAAAACGGTCAAAGCGGAATTTGGAGAAACACTGGAGATGTTCGTCCATTCAGACGGCTGCATGTATTTCCAATGCCCTATTTGTGACAAGGAAAATTGTCCTGTAAGGCAACACCAGTTTGTAGAGAAAGTAAAATGGACGCTCGAAAATATTTTGCAAGACAAAAAGCACAGGTATGAAGACCTCAACAAAGTGGAAGCATGACGGCGTTTTTGAAAGTCGCCAGGAGGGGAGTGATAAATCGATTACGATAGACACCGACAGAAAACAGGGACCCGGACCGAAATCATTATTGTTATCCGGTCTTGCTGGCTGCTCAGGAATTGACGTGGTTGAAATATTGAAAAAGCAGAGAGTAGAGTTTTCCGATTTATCCATAGATGTAGAATCTGAAACGACGGCGGATCATCCAAAGGTTTTTAAAGATATTTCCGTCACATTTTTTATTCGCACAGATCCGGCTAATGAAAGCAAAGTGAAAAAAGCCATCGAGTTGTCCCTGGATAGATACTGCGGTGTATCGGCTATGCTAAAGAAGAATTCTGGCATTCATTATAAATTGCAATTGATAAAATAAAATGCTTTCGAAAAAATCACAGTACGCATTTAAGGCTCTGGCTTACCTCACAGAAAAATTCAACGAGGGCCCTGTTCTTATTTCGGAGATTTCCACCAAGAAGAAAGTCCCCCTGAAATTCCTGGAAAATATCCTGCTGGAATTAAAGAAAGCAGGCATCCTGGAAAGTAAGAAGGGAAAAGGTGGCGGCTATTATCTCAAAAAAGAACCATCGGAGGTCAAGGTTGTAACTATCGTCCGTTTGGTTAATGGGCCGGTAGCCATGTTGCCTTGCGTGAGTCTTAATTTTTACAAACGCTGTGATAACTGCGATGAAAAAAGCTGCGGCCTGCATGATATCATGATCGAACTCCGCGATGCGTCACTGGCTGTGTTGGAAAATAAGACCCTTATAGACCTTTGTAAAATGGACCCAAAATAGTCCACAAAGTTGGTGGGATAATCGTTTTGCCTTATTTTCGTAATCTCAAAAACCTCACTATATGGCATTACGTTTAGGGGATGTTGCTCCCAATTTTAAAGCACAAACGACTGCTGGCGAAATTGATTTTTACGAATACCTCGGTAACGGCTGGGGTATTTTATTTTCACACCCGGCAGATTATACTCCTGTCTGTACAACGGAACTGGGAAAAACAGCTTTATTGAAAGATGAATTTGCAAAGAGAAATGTCAAAGTCCTCGCTGTAAGCGTTGATCCTATGGATAAACATGAAGGATGGGTAAAAGACATTAATGAAACACAAAATGCAACGGTAAACTTTCCCCTGATCGCAGATCCTGACAGAAAAGTGGCTGAACTGTATGACATGATACACCCTAATGCTTCCGCCACAGCAACAGTAAGATCGCTGTTCGTGATCGGGCCTGACAAGGTGGTCAAACTCATGATAACGTATCCTGCATCAACCGGGAGAAATTTTGTTGAAGTATTGCGCGTACTTGATTCATTGCAATTAACAGCTAATTATAGTGTTGCTACCCCGGCAGACTGGAAGGCAGGGGAAGATGTCATTGTCGTACCTGCAGTCACCACGGAAGATGCTGTAAAGAAATTTCCGAAAGGAATAAAAATAGTAAAACCCTATCTGCGGTATACACCGCAACCCGACCTATGATATTGAGCCAGGAGCAGATAAAGAAACTCGAGAGCAGCCCGGCTATTGAGGCGATAGGATTGGTGACTGACTGGTTTCCGCACGAAGTGGTTTTTTCGTCTTCGCTAGGACAGGAAGACCAGGTGTTGACAGATATCATTTTTAAAAATGACCTGCCCGTTAAGATCTTTACGATCGATACCGGCAGGTTATTTAATGAAACATATGAATTGCTTGACCGGACAATAGCCCGGTATGAAAAGCGGGTACATGTTTATTTTCCCGAAGCAGCCGACGTAGAAAAATTCGTGACCGAAAAAGGCATCAATAGTTTTTATGAATCGGTGGAGAACCGCAAGGAATGCTGCCATATCCGCAAGGTTAAACCATTGAACAGGGCATTAAAAGGTGCAAAGGTCTGGAT
>DASSFT010000214.1:0-7161 GCA_035694045.1 Chitinophagaceae bacterium | reverse complement strand
ATGCAAAGCAAGACCCAACAGTCCATCCTGGCCGCCGACATTTACAAAGTTGGAGCCCAGTGACAGAACATTGGTTTTTACACCGGTAGCAGGGTTGACAAAGTTGACTCTTCCTGCAAATCTTTCGGTATACCAAATGTTATTGTCCGGTCCATACACAAGATCATGCGGCATACGCTGGTTGGCGATAACGGTACGCATGGTAAAGGTTTCTCCACCGGGTGCAACATCCAGGGTCGTAGCATTGATAGTAGCGCTTGCGACGCTTGAATTACCAGCTGCATCTTTTGCTATTACATAAAATGAATAGGCGGTAGAGGCGGCGAGGCTTGTAACATTATACGTAGTCGCGCTTACAAGTGATGAATTGATCTTTGTTCCATTACGATAAACATCATATCCGGTTACACCAATGTTATCAGTCGCAGCGGTCCAATTAAGGGTAAGCGTGATTTGCCCGATATTGGTTGCTGAAAGATTGGACGGTGCAGTTGGCGCTTGCGTATCGGGTATTTGTGCTACCAATTGTGTTCCGGGTATGACTTCACTTGGAGCCGTGGTTGCCTGGCCGGGTTTGGCCCAACCCACAGCCATATTATCTCCCTGTGAACCGTCCTTCATCAATGCCTCTACATAGTAGAGCTGACCGGCGATAAGAGTTATAGCTGCCGATTTTTGCGTGGCAAACTTGTTCCATTCCCTGGAGTTAGTCCATGAAGTTTGGTAAGCGATCTTCACTTTATTCCCAGCGCTGCTGTTGGTACTTAACCACAATTCGCTGTTATCGTCACTGGCGATCCAGAAAGTATAACTACCGGTTGTCGGCGGACAGATATACCCGTATACTTTCATTCCATAGTTATCGGCGCTATTAGACGGTATCTCGAAGCTTGTCAATGTTCCCGATGAACTTGGATTGTTGGGATAATTTGCATTTGAAGTCAGGTTGCTGACCGCTGTGCCCGTTATATTGAGCCATTTCTGAAAATTGATCGCGCCGGTTCCGGTACAACCCTGTTGAGCAGGTGTTGTTACATTTAATGTATTACTGTTGGCGGAAATATTTCCAGCGGCGTCCCTTGCCTGTACAAAAAAACTATAAGCAGTAGAAGCCGTAAGGCCTGTTACATTATAAGATGTCGTCGTAACAACAGAACCATTGATCTTAACTGCGTTTCGGTACACATCATATCCCGTGACCCCTATGTTGTCCGTTGAAGCTGTCCAGCTCAATGTGAGGGATGTCGAGGTTAGATTGGATGATGAAAGCCCACCGGGTGCTGACGGCGCCTGGGTGTCGATGGTTGTTACATTAACAGTACTGCTGTTTGCAGATATATTGCCTGACCCGTCAAATGCTTTTACAAAAAAGCTGTAGGATGTACCCTGTGTGAGACCGGTTACATTGAAGGTGGTAGTCGTAACGGGAGCGGAATTGATCTTTATTGAATTTTGATAAACATCGTAACCTGCTACGTTGGTATTGTCTGTAGAAGCGTTCCAGTTTAGCGTCAACGATGTTGCGGCGATATTTGACGCGGATAAACCAGTGGGAGCAGACGGTGCCTGCGTATCGGGCGTAGTAACACTGGCAGTATTACTTGCTGCAGACGTATTACCTGCTGCATCCTTTGCAACCACATAAAAATCATAATCCGTTAAGGCCGATAAACCGTTGGCCGTATAGCTTGTCGTCGTGACCAGTGAAGTATTAACTTTTACACCATTCTGGTAGATATCGTATCCCGTTACCGCAACATTATCCGTTGAGGCAGTCCAGGAAAGGGTTAAAGAGTTTTGGGCGATATTAGATGCTGTCACATTGGAAGGAGCTGTCGGTGCCTGTGTATCGGGCGGTGGGAGAGTAGTAACATTTAACGTACTGCTGTTTGCCGAATTACCCGCAGCATCCCTGGCCTGTATAACAAATGCGTAACTGGTATTTCCTATTAAGCCTGTTACAGCATAGGTTGTAGCGGTCACCAACGCTGAATTGATCTTTACGCTGTTCTGGTAGATATCATACCCGGTCACTCCCACATTATCTGTCGAGGATGTCCATGACAATGTAAGGGATGTCTGGGTAACCGCAGATGCTGTAACATTTGTTGGCGCTGTTGGAGCCTGCGTATCCGGGGTAGTGATATTTATGGTATTGCTGTTTGCCGAAATATTGCCGGCGGCATCTCTTGCACGCACAAAGAATTGATAAGCGGTGGCAGCAGTCAGCCCGGTTACGTTATAGTTGGTTGTCGTAACCGGTGACGAGTTGATCTTTACGTTGTTCTGGTAAATATCATACCCGGTAACGGCTACATTGTCTGTGGAGGCAGTCCATGTCAATGTGAGAGAGGACTGAGTAATAGTAGACGCTGCCAGGTTAGTTGGTGCAGTTGGAGCCTGTGAATCTGCGAGCACTAAGACCAGGTCTCCAAAATTCCTGGGATATTGCCAGTTGTCGTTATCACCTGCCCACATTTGTTGGCTCTCACGGGCTGTGCCGTTATCATCATCGTCGACGGCAACATCAAACCCTATAGTGAAACCGGTTTGAGGATTGGTGATGGCAATATTGCTCCACGGGATCAAAAATTCTATTGCATATCCATTGGTAATATTCGCCCATGCATGCTGGATGCCAGTTGTTTTACTGGTTTTTTCCCAGATCGCCGCATCATTCCATCCTTTCACAAACTGGCGGTCATTTGGGCCATACGCAGTGCCGCCATTATTTTCGGCATCTATGTACACCTCGGCAGCATCATCATCCCAGGGATTGGGAGAGTCATTGAATTTATTGGCATCGGTGACCTTAACAGCTACATAAAGATTCAGGCTATCCCACAACACGGCAAAGGTGACAGTGTTATTCGGGGTGCCGACAATAGGTTTGGTCACGTTGTTTGTAAACTCCCAGATGCTTTCACTGGGATTGCCATCGATGGTAATCGTAGCGGTTCTTTTTTTTGCGTTAACGACTGGGGTTTGAGAATAGAGGACAGTGGTTGCAGTTGCCAGCAGGCAAGCAAACAAAATGCGTAAAATCATAATCAGAGTAGTGGTGGTTTTGTAAGAAGCTAAAATAAGTTAGTTTGATAATTCAAAAAAAACTTGTGATAGAAGGCATTGATGTTTATCAATCGGTGGAATAGGTTCTTGATGATTGAAGAAGAGAAATCATGAACCCTATTGTTTTCCCGTAGTATCGGTTGCCGGTTTTTTCTTTTTATTGAGCAAATTATTAAGGGTATTCTTTAGTGTTTGTTCGGCTTTACTCTTAGTTTCGGCGGGTGTATTGCTCTTTATTGAGTCTTTGTTGCCCAATAACCGGTCCTTCGCTTCATTTTTAAGATCATTCAATACCTGGTTCTTTACCGCAGTCAAACTGTCCGTCACTCTTTGCTTTGCAGTATCCGCTTTTGCTTTGGCAAAATCGACTGCCTGCTGTTGCATGTCCTTTATGGCGTCTCCCGCTACTTCTTTTAATTCTGTTTTGATAGTAGGATCGGTCAGTTTTCCACCCATCTTGATGTTCAGGTTTACGACATCGCCAAGTTTCACCGGGATACCTTTCGCCGTTGCCTGTGATGCAAGATTGTTGACAATGTTATTGCCTTCATTACCCAGGTATTTTCTCGGCACTTTCATCTGAATGGAATAATCGAGCGATTGATCGAAACCATGCATGCCGCCAATCTGCATTTCTATATCTTTCACTTTGACGGTAAAGGGTTTTACCAGTACTCGACCATTGGTAAATTCTATAAAGTTCTTTACATCTTTTATGGAGATGGATTTTAATTCGTCAATCTGCAGTGTGCTGGCGATCTTTTCCAGCGGGGCAAATTTTTTCAACACCCCTTCCAGCAATAACAAATTGCCTTTGCCGGTGAGAGAACTAAGGTCAGGCATCATATCTCCGTGCAGATTACCGGTCATTGAGAGCTGCGAACTGATCTTGCCGGCAAGGAACTGTCCTATCGGCATCAGCTTTTGCATGGTCACAAATGAATAGAAGGCTTTTTGTATGTCCACATTCTTTATGTCATATCCAATATTGATGGCAGGTTCTTTTTTGTTGGTCAGGGTGGAGTAGGAGCCATTAAATGCAACCGTACCGTCCAACGCCTCGGTTTTGACATCCTGTAATGTTACCGTTTCATTTTTGAGACCCAGTCTCCCGTTGATGTTCCGGTAATTTACCTTATCATATTTTACATCACCGGCCCTGGCATTGATTGTAAGATCTATTCCTGCGGGAACAATGAAAGGTTCTGCTGCACTGGAGGTGGTTGCCGTAGCGGAAGACCCGGTTGCAGCAGCTGTGTCAGTGCCCATCCAGTCATTCAGATTCATTTTATCGGCTGTAATGTTCAGGGAGCCGGTCAGGGGCTGATCCTGCATTGCGTAGCCAACGAGGTTATTAAATTCACCATTTGCGGTGAAATTGGTATTTAGGTAATTACCGCTAAGGTTTTTTAAGGAGACGGATCTTTGTTCAAAACCGAGCTCTGTAGTCGAAATGTTTATCCCGGAAGGATAATCACGCGAAACATATTTCAGCTTATCCAACCTCGCATTTCCGTTGATTGCAATCTTGTCATATTCTCCTTTGTCAATTGCCGTTTTATTTCCTTTAAAGCTAAAGTCGGCGTTCAAAAGGCCACTAACGGTTGTCCCGGGATCCAGTACCGTAAATTGTTTGATATTATCTAATGTGAACTGCCCTTTCGCTGTACCGGCAAATTCAACTGCAGACATCGGTTTGCTAAGTTGAAGAGTAAAATCCAATGGGTCTTTACCGATTTCTACATGACCTGATGATATGTCGACGGAGGTATTGTCGGCGATGCCACCGCTATTTGCCAGTTGGACTTTCATGTTGCCGTTTCGTACCGGTTGCGGGAAAGCCGAAGATGAATAGGACAGGTCTTTGATGTCCAGAAAACCACCTGCAGTGAAGTTCCCACTCTGTTTTTCCAGGGCCGACATATTTCCTTTGGCATAGGCATCTGCCCATACCATTCCTGATAGTTTCGTTCCTCCTTCCAATTTGATGAATTTGGAGATATTGGCGAGGTCCAGCCTGCCTTTGACTATGGCATCGATATACCGGCTTGTCTCAGGGTTTTTAAAAAGCAATTTGAAATCAAAAGGCTCTTTAGCCATTTCAAGATGTCCCCTGGAGATGTCCACCACGGTATTATCCGGTTTTCCGTCGATATTACTGGCGCGCATATCGAGCTGGATATTTTTCACGGGCTCTGGCAGATCGGGATATTGAAACACGCCGTCTTTCACAGCAAGATTAATATCGTAAGCCGGCATTTGTTGAGGACTATACGTGCCTTTCACAAAGCCGTTAAGTGTTGCCTGGCCGCTTGTTTTTATTTTATCAAAATCCTGTTTATAGACAGCAGGTATCAGCGACAATATATCTTTAAATTCATTGGAAGGTGTTTTGAACTTAATGTCCATATTGTATACACTGTCATTGACAAGCTGGAAGAAACCCTCTGCATTTAGTTTGAGATCGTTCAATCGGATATCATCGGTACGAAACGTGTACTTGTTTCCGGAATTATCCACCTGGATATCCGCATCGATTCCTGTCTGCGTTTTTAGAAAATAAGGAATTGATTCGTAGTTAAAGCTGAATGCCTCGGCTTTCGTTTTGGTAGCCAGGGTAAAAATATCGCTGGTAAAATCGCCGCTGCCTTCATGATCCAGCCCTGCTATTTCGGCCGACATGTTGCCGCTTTCATCATTATAATAGATATAGCCATTGCTGATCTTATAATGCCGCAGGTTCATCCTGAATTCCGAAGGAGAAGAATCGCTTGAAGTGGAAGTATCGGTTGCGGGTTTGCTGATATCCCAGTTCGCCTTACCGGCTTTGTTTACCAGTGCATGTATCCTGGGTGATTCCAGGTATACTCCATATATCTTAACGTCCTTTCCTTTAATGGCGCTGAAGAGATCGACCGATGCGTCAAAGGTTCTTGCCGAAAGTAACGTGTCATTAGCAAACTCATTTGTTCCAACAACGGAAACATTTTTTAGGCCGATGGATATTTTCGGGAAATGACGGAACAGCGAAAGATCTACATCCCGGAAATCGACCGTTGCCGTGAGACTTTTATTGATCTCTTTTTTTACGAGAGCTACTATTTGTTTTTTGAAAATGACAGGAATGAGAAAGAGGAGTGCTATCAATATGACCAGCGTGATGCCGGTGATCTTCAAGGTTTTCCTGAGTATTTTCTTCATAATGCTGGCTTGGACATTGGATTGCGCAAATTGCAAATATGAAGCCAAAAATAAAAGGTAAACTTACTTAGTGGTCATTCAACGGCAATCCCCGTTTTTGCCACTCCTTCCAATTGATATATTCGTCTCCTTTGCGGTGCACTTCCATAGTGATGCAGTTGTCGACCGGGCAGACCAACTTGCAAAGATTGCAGCCCACGCATTCCTCGTCGATCACTGAATAAGTGTTGTAAGGCTTGCCATAGTCGAGTCGTATGGATTGATGAGAAGTATCTTCACAAGCGATATAGCAAAGCCCGCAATGGATACATTTATCCTGGTTGATCTTCGCGATGATGTGGTAGTTGATATCAAGGTCTTCCCAATGTGTAATTGCCGGCACCGATTTGCCAATAAAATCATCCAGCTTTTTAAATCCTTTCTCATCCATCCAGTTATTAAGCCCTTCGATCATGTCGTCAATGATCCTGAACCCGTATTTCATCGCAGCCGTACAAACCTGTACGTTGCTTGCACCCAGCAACATGAATTCCACCGCATCTCTCCAGGTGCTTATACCGCCAATGCCCGAAATAGGGACTGTTCTTGTCAGTTCATCCTGTGCGATTGTGGTGAGCATTTTTAAAGCGATCGGTTTTACGGCTGGTCCGCAATATCCGCCGAATACAGATTTGCCTCCGACATTCGGGTTGGGAACGAATGTATCCAGGTCAATACCTGTTACCGATTGTATCGTATTGATCAACGATAGTCCATTCGTGCCAGCCTTCACCACAGACTTCCCGGTTGGAACTACGGAATGAACATTTGGAGTGAGCTTGGTTATTACTGGGATCTTCGCCACTTCCATCACCCATTCCACTACCATGCAGGCAATCTCCGGGTCCTGTC
>DASSFT010000213.1:0-3288 GCA_035694045.1 Chitinophagaceae bacterium | reverse complement strand
AACCGGCCTAATCCGAAATATGAAGGAATGCAGGAGATCAAAAAAAGAACTCCGAGTGCAAAGTTCATTGCCTTCAATATAAGCACACAGGACAACGTCGATTTCAGGGGAAGCACTCTTTCCAATGTCAATCTTTATGGCATTAGCGAAGAGTTTAATAAGATACAGCCGCTGGAGATTCGATACGGCCGATATGTATCCGATGCCGAATTCAACCGGGGTGTCAATTCTATTGTAACAGGAAATGATGTAGCTGAAAAATTGTTTGGCGAAGCAGAACTGGCCGTGAATAAAGAAGTGACGATCAGGGGTAAAAAAGCGCTGATCGTGGGCATCATAAAAAAACAGGGCAAGCAAATGATTGGCGGTTGGGATTTTGACCAGAGTATCATCATACCCTATCGCTTTGCGAAAACCCTGATGAATGAATTCAGGTCCAACCCGGTAATAATGGTCCAGGGACAGGATTGGCTTAGTAGTAAAGCGCTGAAGGACGACCTGACCGGTAGTATGCGGGCTATTCACCGCTTAAGTCCTACCAAAGGAGAAGATTTTGCATTGAATGATGTGAATGACCTGGCAGAATCGATCAGTTCCGCATTCGTTGGTATGAATATTGGCGGGGCTGTTATTGGCGGCATCAGTCTTATCGTTGGATTGTTTGGCGTGGCAAATATCATGTTTGTCACCGTTCGCGAACGTACCAGCCAGATCGGGTTAAAGAAAGCTCTCGGCGCGAAGAAAAGAATTATACTAAGCGAGTTTTTACTGGAGTCAGCCTTTCTTTGTATCATCGGCGGCCTGATGGGTCTCATCCTGGTCTTTTTGTTGACACTGGTGCTAACAAGCGCACTTTCATTTCCTGTCTTCATATCGGTGTCAAATATGGTATGGACTTTCGTCATTTGCGTCATGGTAGGGATAATTGCAGGCATCATCCCCGCTTATAAAGCTGCGCAGATGGACCCCGTTGTAGCCATCCGTTCAAAATAAATCGCCGGCAACTATTACAGGTTCAGGTATTTTTGTCTATTGTTTAACCGATTATTGATCTAAGGCTTTGAGCATTGTTATCCTCGCTATAGAATCTTCCTGTGATGAAACAGCGGCATCTGTTTGCCTGGATGGAAAGATCCTGTCTAACTACATCGCGAACCAAAAAGTGCATGAACAATATGGAGGTGTCGTACCGGAACTGGCCAGCCGGGCACATATGCAGAATATCATTCCCGTTGTAGACACAGCATTGAAAACAGCCGGTTGCAGTTTGACTGATATCAGTGCAATCGCATTTACCCAATCACCCGGCCTGATCGGTTCTCTGCTTGTTGGAGCACAGTTTGCCAAATCACTCTCACTCGCATTAGACAAACCCTTGCTTGCAGTGCACCATATGCAGGCGCATGTGCTTGCCAATCTTATCGCTGACCCGAAACCAGCGTTTCCATTTTTATGTTTAACGGTCAGTGGAGGACATACCCAGATCGTTTTATGTGAATCACCGGCGAAGATGAAAGTAATTGGTGAAACAATTGACGATGCTGCAGGTGAAGCATTCGATAAATCCGCGAAACTGATCGGTCTCCCCTATCCCGGTGGACCGCTGATTGATAAATATGCGCAAGAGGGAAACCCCGGGCGTATCAAATTCCCTGAACCGCAGGTGGCTGGTCTTGATTTCAGCTTTAGCGGCTTAAAGACTTCGATCCTTTATTTTTTACAAAACGCGGGGAAGAGCAATATCTATAAGGAAGAGTTCATGGCCAGCGAGGATGAGAAGAAAAGATTCATAGATGAGAATCTCAAAGACATCTGCGCCTCGATCCAGCATCGCATTATTACCATTTTACTGAACAAGCTAAAAAAAGCTTCTGATCAAACGGGCATCACTGATATCTGTATTGCAGGCGGAGTGTCGGCCAATAGTGGGTTGAGAAAAGCTTTTTCGGAATTGGGGAAGAAACATAAATGGAGGACTTTTATCCCGGCATTTGAATACTGTACAGACAATGCCGCCATGATCGCGATCACCGCTTACTACAAGTTCCTCGAAAATGATTTTGCCGATCTCTCGGTGAGCTCTTCCGCAAGAGCTGAATGGTAAATAAAAAGATTATGGGTACAATCCAAATTATCATCCCCGTTTTGCGAATACTGGATGTTGACAAAGCAAAAGAATTCTATACCGGGTGGTTGGGTTTTTCTATCGATTGGGAACATCGCTTTGGCGAAAACTTTCCTCTTTACTGCCAGGTGTCCCGGGACGGCATTATTCTTCACCTTACCGAACATTACGGCGACTGCATTCCCGGCAGCCGGATCAGGATACAGTTGGATGATGTCCGCAAACTTCACCATGAACTAAGAGAAAAAGATTATCGTTACTATAAACCGGGAGTTGAAAATACCGAATGGGGCACTATTGAAATGTCTGTCACAGACCCGTTTGGCAATCATATTGTATTTACCCAACCAGCGAACGCGGAATAAGCTCCATGGCAAATTCTTATTTTCAATTCAAACAATTCACTATTCACCAGGACCATTGTGCCATGAAGGTGACGACGGATGCTTGTTTGTTTGGAGCCTGGGCAGCGGAGGAAGTCCAACGTCAATTACCAGACGTGAAACGGGTTCTTGATATTGGGACAGGTACCGGGTTATTGTCGTTAATGCTTGCGCAAAAAACAAATGTCCCGGTTGATGCAGTTGAGATCGACCCGGATGCTTTTGAACAGGCAAAGGAAAATATTTCAGCTTCGCCATGGAGAGACAAGGTGACGGTTTACGAGGCTGATGCTGCGCAATTCGAATTTGCTTCCAAATACGACATCATCATCAGCAACCCGCCGTTTTATGAAAATGAGTTGAAATCAGGCGATGCAAAAAAAAATCTTGCCCATCATGAAGGATTATCACTGCAGCAGCTTTTGAAACTTATCACGGAAAATCTTTCGCCTGGCGGGTCTTTCTTTCTTTTATTGCCGTATAAACGAGACGAGGAAGCCGAAAAAATGATTAATGCAGGCGGGTTGTCAATTATTCAAAAAATATTCGTGCGGCAATCAGTAAGACACGATTCTTTCAGGATCATGATAAAGGGCGGTCATGGAGGTGATAACAAAAAATCAACAACAGAAATCAGCATTTGGGATGAGCAGCATCAATACACTCCGGAATTTTTAGCACTGCTCAGGGACTATTATCTCTATCTTTAAATGCAGGTGGGTGCCAAGAATCATAAGATATGTAAAAGTTGCTCGAGCAGGCTCATCATTCAACATTCAC
>DASSFT010000212.1:0-2427 GCA_035694045.1 Chitinophagaceae bacterium | reverse complement strand
GACGCGCCTATCCGCCGCATTACCGCCGCCGATGCGCCACTCCACTATGCTCCTAATCTGGTTGCAGCAGCGCTGCCAGATGTGCCAAGAACAGTAAAACTTGTTAAAGAAGTAATGTACTTACACAAATAATCTTTAAAGATAATATCTTAAAACACCCGCCGGGACTGAGTTCTGGCGGGTTTTGTATTTTATTGACATACGTAAAAATACGATCATATTTTTTTGTTCAACTATGCATCTTTTTCCGATTAAAACAGCATCTTTGTTATGGTTTTTCATAGGATATTGGATTTTAAAACGAGGCTGGATTTCTATCCGGCCTCCATTTTTTTACGACCCCCTGTTGCTTTCACGTCGAATTATTTCTATATCCGCCTGTCTCACTGCAACCGTTCTCACCCATTATTAATTCATCATTAAATCTCACGCCATCTCGCAAATGCGGAACAACGAAAACCTGAATGTTTTGAATCCGTTGCGTCGCCGCGTCGCTGCGAGAGATAAAATGTTGCCAGGGATAATGGATGATTTCAGATTTTCTCCGTGAATCCGTGGCAAATGCGGGATGAAATCAAGATGAGATTCACCCAAGATTGCTTTAACTGGCGGATTGGGTGTTTTCAGTTAAATTTGCCGACTAAACTTTGCGAGTAATGGCTGAAATACTGATCATAGATGACGAAAAGGCGATACGGAAGACATTGAGCGAGATCCTTTCATTCGAAGGGTACAAAATAGATGAAGCCTCTGACGGGGAAGAGGGATTAAAGAAATTCAAGGATAAATCTTATGATGTTGTACTCTGCGACATCAAGATGCCCAAGATAGATGGAATTGAATTCCTGCAAAAAGCCGGTGAAAGCAACGGCGATACTCCCATAATCATGATTTCAGGCCATGGCAATATTGAAACTGCTGTGGAGGCTGTCAAAAAAGGAGCGTACGACTTTATTTCCAAACCGCCCGACCTCAACAGGTTGCTGATCACCATTCGCAACGCGATGGAGAAAAACAGTCTCGTCACCGAGGCCAAGGTTTTGAAAAGGAAAGTGACCAGGGTGCAGGAAATGGTGGGCAACTCGGCGCCGATCGTAAAAATAAAGGACACTATTGACAAGGTCGCAGGCACCGATGCCCGGATCATGATCACCGGTGAAAACGGGGTGGGCAAAGAGCTCGTTGCCCGCTGGATACATGAGAAAAGCAACCGCAACACGGGTCCGCTGGTAGAAGTCAACTGCGCAGCGATCCCAACCGAGCTTATCGAAAGCGAACTCTTCGGTCACGAAAAAGGATCTTTTACTTCGGCGATCAAACAACGTATCGGGAAATTCGAACAGGCAAATGGAGGCACGTTGTTCCTGGATGAAATTGGAGATATGAGCTTAAATGCCCAGGCCAAAGTGCTTCGTGCATTGCAGGAAGGTAAGATCACCCGGGTAGGGGCTGATAAGGATATCAATGTAGATGTACGTGTAATTGCCGCTACCAATAAAGATCTTTTAAAGGAAGTGGATGCAAAAACTTTTCGCCTTGACCTTTACCATCGCCTCAGCGTTATCATTATTCATGTGCCCTCGCTCAATGAACGTCGCGATGACATACCCATCCTTGTTGCGCAATTCCTGGAAGATATTTGCACCGAATATGGCATTGCCAAAAAAACAATGGATGAAGAAGCAATCAACCTTTTAAAAGAATACAACTGGACAGGTAATATACGTGAGCTGAGAAATGTCGTCGAGAGACTGGTGATACTTTCTGCGAAGGAAATTACAGCGGATGATGTGAAGAGTTATGTCTTGCCGAGGTGAATCGGGAATGGAAAAGAGTTTAAAGTGCAGAGCGGGGGGCATTTCGAAACGTTAGGAAACCATTCACCACTGACCACTGACCTCCCGATAGCTATCGGGACAACATTCACCGGAAATAAATCACCGCTTGCCGTCTTTTGCAAAACTTTCCGATATATAATTTCTACAAACAGATTATTCCAATAATTTTGTCCGCTATAAAATAAGGCTCATGCCATTACACGATTTACTGATTATCTATCTTATCGGCACTCTACTTGTTTTCCTTCCTTCATTTGGTTTAGCGAAGTTGTTTACCAAGGTAGGTGTGCCCGCCTGGAAAGCCTATGTTCCTTTTTATAATACCTGGGTGATGCAGAACCTGGCCAAGAGACCGAAGCATTGGGTATTCTGGCAGTTCATCCCGGTAGTTGGATGGTTTATCACACCAGGTATATTTATTGAATTTGCGAAAGTGTTTGGCGTGTTCTCCCTGCGTCAGCATACGATGGCAGCCCTGTTTGCATTCCTGTATTTTCCCTGGCTGGCCAGTAAACCGACCACGAAATTCATCGGGCCGGAAGCTGTCAGGAAACACAAGAAAAAAAGCTGGAGAGAATGGGTCGATGCA
>DASSFT010000211.1:0-4278 GCA_035694045.1 Chitinophagaceae bacterium | reverse complement strand
GGAAAATATCTGCACTTCGTTCATTTTTCAAGTATCACTTGCGGGTTGGTAACCTGGATGCATCCCCGATGATCAATGTCATTGCGCCCAAAAATTCAAAACGGCTCCCTGTTTTCGTGAAAGAGCAGGAAACCAGAGAATTGCTTGAAACCCTTGCAGGCTCAACAGAAGATTGGAAATCGCTGAACGCTAAAATGCTTATAGCCTTGTTTTACAGTACTGGTATGCGGCTGAGCGAGCTGATCAATCTTAAAGAAAAACAGCTTGATATTCCAAGAGAGCAAATTAAGGTGCTTGGAAAAGGTAATAAGGAACGAATTATCCCCGTTAATCGTCAGCTTTTAAAGGATATCGAGGCCTACAGGGAATTAAAGAAAAAAGAATTTGAAAAACAGGAAGATGTGTTGCTGGTAACAGAAAAAGGAAGGAAATTATACCCTAAGTATGCATACCTGTTAGTTAAGAAATACCTGGATCACGCAGGTACCCTGGATAAGAAAAGTCCTCATGTGCTGCGGCATACCTTTGCTACGCACTTGATGAATGCAGGAGCGGATTTGAACGCAGTAAAGGAATTGCTGGGGCACAGCAGCCTGGCGTCCACCCAGGTTTATACCCATAACTCGATAGAAAAGTTGAAAAATGTTTATAAAAAAGCCCATCCAAAAGCATAAAAATTTTGCCCAATCGCAATAAAATTTCGGTATTTTTTTATTTGATATAATTTATTATTGATGTAATTTCCATCTGAATTCTCCCCGGATTCTAACCAACTTTAAGTTCTTTTATTTATTGTTTCACTGTTTAAAATCTCACGATTATGAATGTAAACATTCAGACAGTTCGCTTTGATGCGGACAGCAGCTTAGTTGAGTATATCAATCGTAAACTGGAAAAGCTCAACACGTTTCACGACCGCATCATCAAAGTAAGTGTGTTTCTGAAGCTCGACAATGTAGTACATACAATCAAAGACAAGATCGCAGAGATCAGAATACACGTACCCAGACATGATTTTTTTGTCAAATCAACCAGTAAATCATTTGAAGAATCTTTCGACGATGCCTTCGATTCAATCGTCAACCAGATAAAACGAAAAAAACAAAAACAAGCCGCATAACAATTTTTTAAATCCCGCACTTGCGGGATTTTTTATTTCCTGATATTCAGTATAAAATTCCCGATCAAAATTTTTACAATATTCATTTTCCCTTACCTTTGCCTTCCCAAAAAATGGGGTAGTTCTTTATTGCCTTTACCAGCCAGTGCCAGTGTAGCTCAGTTGGCCAGAGCAGCTGATTTGTAATCAGCTGGTCGGGGGTTCGAATCCCTCCACTGGCTCAGAGGCGGGCAAGTAGCCAAGTGGCCAACGGCAACAGACTGTAAATCTGTCCTCTTCGGAGTTCGGTGGTTCGAATCCATCCTTGCCCACATCGTCCGCCATAGCTTTAGCGACGGCGGACATCGATCGCCATAGCTTTAGCGACGGCGATCAAAGACAACAGTAGCTTTAACTGCGCTGGCAGCATTTTAAGTGAAAATGTTCTTTGAATAATAATTCCCGCCTTCGCCAAGGCATTGGCGGGTAACAGCGGAAGTAGCTCATTTGGTAGAGCGATAGCCTTCCAAGCTATAGGTGGCGAGTTCGAGCCTCGTCTTCCGCTCTAACTGAGTCCAGGTCTGGAGTCTGCCGGCAGGCAGGTCTGGAGTTCAGAGTCTGACTCGGAACTCAGAACTACTGACTGGGCATGCCGTTGTAGCTCAGTGGTAGAGCACTTCCTTGGTAAGGAAGAGGTCAAGGGTTCAATTCCCTTTAACGGCTCAAAGGGAAAATTTGAATGATCGTTGTAGCTCAGAGGTAGAGCATCCCGCCAGTAAGGCGGGAAGGTCAAGGGTTCATTCCGCACGTAGTGCGGAACCCTTTAACGGCTCAAAGATGGTTGCCAGTTCCCTGTTACTGGTTTCCGATAATTAAGATGACTAACAGGAAAATTTGAACTGGAAACCGATAACCGGCAACGTGAATCGGTTCTCACAATAAAACAATAATTGATAAAACACAATCTAAAAACAGATAACAATGGCAACTAAAGAGACCTTCAAAAGGGACAAACCACACGTTAACGTTGGTACCATTGGACATATTGACCATGGAAAAACAACTTTAACTGCCGCTATCACTACCATTCTGGCAAAGAAAGGTATGGCAACAGCCAAAAAATATGACGAAATCGATGCTGCACCAGAAGAGAAAGAGCGTGGAATCACGATCAATACTGCCCACGTAGAGTACCAGACGGCTAAACGCCACTATGCTCACGTTGACTGTCCCGGTCATGCCGACTATGTAAAGAACATGATCACAGGTGCCGCCCAGATGGATGGCGCTATCCTGGTAGTTGCTGCGACCGATGGTCCTATGCCTCAAACAAAGGAACATATCCTGCTTGCCCGCCAGGTAGGTGTGCCTAAGATTGTTGTATTCATGAATAAAGTTGACCTGGTTGACGATCCTGAATTGCTTGACCTCGTTGAAATGGAAATTCGTGACCTCCTGACCTTCTACGGTTTCGATGGAGCGAATACTCCCATTATCCAGGGTTCAGCTACTGGCGCATTGGCTGGTGACGAAAAATGGGTAAAAGGTGTAGAGGATCTGATGGATGCAGTTGACAGCTTTATTCCGCTGCCTCCCCGCCCGGTTGATCTGCCATTCCTGATGTCTGTTGAAGATGTATTCTCTATCACCGGTCGTGGTACAGTAGCTACAGGTCGTATCGAAAGAGGACGTATCAAAGTTGGTGAAGCTATCGAGATCGTAGGTTTGATAGAAAAACCTCTTAGCTCAACTTGTACAGGTGTGGAAATGTTCCGCAAACTGCTTGACGAAGGTGAAGCAGGTGATAATGCAGGTCTGTTGTTGCGTGGTATTGAAAAGAACCAAATCCGCCGTGGTATGGTTATTTGCAAACCCGGAACTATCACACCGCATACCGAATTCAAATGCGAAGTGTACGTATTGAGCAAAGAAGAAGGCGGACGTCATACTCCGTTCTTTAACAAATATCGCCCTCAGTTCTATTTCCGTACAACGGACGTAACAGGTGAAGTTGAACTGGCAGCAGGTACTGAAATGGTGATGCCTGGCGATAACACCTCCCTGACTGTAAAACTGATCCAGCCGATCGCGATGGAGAAAGGTTTGAAATTCGCTATCCGTGAAGGTGGTCGTACAGTAGGTGCCGGACAGGTGACTGAGATATTGAAATAAACGGCGCCCTAAATCTCCGCCATGCGGCGGAGACTTTGTGGAGAGTCACTATAATTTTTGCAAAGTACTTGGGCAATAAGATGCCCGGGTACTTTGTTGTTAAGAAAAGTTCTTTTATTAGCGGCTTCTTAAGCCCCTCCTTGCGCCACCGCTAAAGCTATGGCGGCACGCGGTTGGAGGGGTTGGGGAGGCCTTATACGGGCGTAGTTCAATGGCAGAATAGCGGTCTCCAAAACCGTTGATGGGAGTTCGAATCTCTCCGCCCGTGCTGATTAATTTGAGAATTTGAAAATAAGGTAATGTGACAAAGGATTTTCAAATTTTCAAATCGCTAAATTTTCAAATTAGGAAACATGAACAAGATCACAACCTATTTCAGGGAATCTTATAAGGAGCTGACTGAAAAAGTAAGCTGGCCAACCTGGCCTCAACTCCAGCAATCGACTATGATCGTGCTGGCAGCGACGCTTGTCATTACAGCAATTGTGTGGGCCATGGATTTTGCAGCCGGTGGCGTTTTGAAACTCATTTACAATCAACTTTTCAAATCATGACAGAGATAACTGCAAATAATAATAATGGTACCGAGAACGCTCAACAGGATACCAAGTGGTTTGTGCTGAGAGTGGTTAGTGGAAAGGAACGCAAAGTAAAGGAATACCTTGATAAGGAAATTTCTCGCGGGGGATGGAGTGAAGTCGTAAAACAGGTTTTTCTGCCGGTAGAGAAAGTATATAAGGTGCAGAATGGAAAAAAAGTTATGCGGGAACGTAACTACTATCCGGGATACGTAATGATAGAAATCCTGGATGGTAAATTGAGCGACGATCTCCGTGATACGATCAAGAACACAAACAGCGTGATCCATTTCCTGGGAAAGGAAAATCCCATCGCTCTGCGCAAAGCAGAAGTAAACAAGATGCTGGGTAAAATGGATGAAATGGCCGAATCCGGTGGAGTGAGTATGAGTGAGCCGTTCATTGTCGGGGAAACGATCAAAATCATTG
>DASSFT010000210.1:0-2038 GCA_035694045.1 Chitinophagaceae bacterium | reverse complement strand
GGCCCTCTGTGGGCTATTGCCTCTAATAGTCTTGCGTTGCTTGTTTAAAAAAAGATGGGCTGCCAGTTGACAACCCATCTTATCTATTAAAACTTATTTTACTTATTGGGCTACTGTGGTCACCTGCCCACGAACTTCTCCGGTGAGATGCGTTGCATTGCTGACTGTGTAATACCAATGGCCTGCTAACAGATCTGTTTCCTGTGCTTCAGTCAACGTTGTAGTTCCGCTGGCTGAACCGGCTACGCCCGGAGTTGTGATAGCAGCGCGGAATTGCGCATTACCTGTGGCATTAACGCCTGAACTGGCCGGGCCATAAAAACGAACCGAATCAGCCGTTAGAGCCAGACCTGTCCAACTGACGTTGTATTGTAGTTGGTTGGTCCCACTGTTATAGGTCCCCGTCAAATTGGAGGTTGCTGTTGTAGACACTACCGGCACTACCTGGGCTCCGCTTCCATTTCCGGACACTGTGTACATTTTTCCATTGGTATTATCGTTATCATCATTTTTATCACATGATGCGATAACAAATGTCCCAGCGAGCAAAGCAAAGGATAAAGCTTTCGAAAAGAAATTCATTTTCATAAACTCACAATTTTAAATAGTGAAAAAAGTTTTTATAAAAGGACAAAAACACTACCAATGTTTTTTTCTGGGGAAAACTAACAGTGTCTATCAATAAAGACAGTTGGTTTCATTGCGACACAGAGCTGGTTGAGGAAATTATTCGTCATAGTTCATTTATTAGACATTCAACGAAAATCTTATAAGAGTTTTGCCCCGGAGACATTTCGGTCGTTTATTGTGTTTAAATCGTGCTATTACCGGGAAATACCCGGTTCCAACGAAATCTTAACATTTCCTAAATCATCCATTATACAACTCATTCAGTCTTTATCGTTTAATAACAGGTGTGAACAACAGGGCCTTTTTTCTTAAATATTGAAATTCTACTTTTGTATGAATAATTATCATGTTATGTCTGCATCCTTTGAATCCAGGAAAAACACCCAGGCCGCTATGATCACAGCCGGTTTTGCCGGCCTGATGTTGCTGCTGATGTTTTTTTTGAGATGGACCCTTCCCGCTCTTGTACAGCCTATCGCGGATGAGACCATAGAAGTAGCCCTCAATATACCAGATGAGCCTCCAGCCAAAGTACTGGGTGGCGGCGGTGGTGGCGGCAATCCCGTGCAGGCTGCCGGGAACCCGGGCGTGGCCAAGGCAACACCTCCTGAACCCGGCGTGAAAGAAGACTCAAAGGACATCGAAGCAGATGACGATGATAAAGCGGCACCTGCCATAAAAAGACCCGTCAATCCTAAACCCGTAGAGAAATATATTCCGAATACTTCATCGGTCGCAAAGACAGATCCCAAGCCGGTGATAGAACCACCCGCACCTCGCATACCGAAAGCTGTAGCTGGCAGAACTTTGGCAGGGAATGGACCTGGCGGCGGCTCTGCTGAGAACTATGACAGAAGTGGTGGTCGCGGCAATGGAGCAGGTGTTGGCGAAGGCCCTGGCTATGGCGGCGGCAAAGGAGGTGGAAATGGCGGTGGTAATGGAACGGGTAGCGGAACAGGCAGCGGTCCAAGAAGAGTTAGTGGAAACCGCTTTGTGATCAATCCGAAAAATATGGATGCCGGCGAAAACCTGAAAGGAAAAGTATTTGCGGAGATAAATGTATCGCCCGACGGCATAGGCACATTTGTCAGGACAACCAGGGGATCGACCTACACAAACGGTGAGGCGATCGATATAATCCGGGAATGGCTCAGGCGAAACCGTTTTGATAAAAAGAATGAAGAATCAGTTGTCGTTTACGAGTTTAATTTTATAATGGGTGGCTAACCCGAAAAAAAGTTTTGGTGCAATGCCATTCCGCATTTTGTGGAATGGCATTTTTGTGTAAAGGTGTCCCCTAAAACCTGTAACCGGAAACCAGTAACCGGGAACCACTGGTGTTTACTTTGCAGGCATTCTTTTCATAAATATTTCTTTATCCGAATTGACACATTACCGAGATTTGCAG
>DASSFT010000209.1:0-5210 GCA_035694045.1 Chitinophagaceae bacterium | reverse complement strand
TATAAAAAATGAATTGACTGAACAGCATTTAAAAAATGTTGTGGGCGTATTACCGGGTAAGAGTAAAAAAGAAGAATACGTCATTTTCAGCGGCCACTACGATCATTTGGGGATTGGGAGGCCTGATAAGAACCAGGACAGCATTTATAACGGCGCGAATGATGATGCGGCCGGCACTACCGCGGTGATCATGCTTGCAAATTATTATAGCCGCTTAAAAGATAATGAACGCACGCTGGTGTTTGTAGCATTTACAGCTGAAGAGCTTGGCGGATTCGGTAGCCGTTATTTCAGCAAGCAGTTCAACCCGGATAAAGTGATGGCTATGTTCAACATTGAAATGATCGGGACAGAAAGCAAATGGGGACAGAATTCAGCCTATATCACCGGGTATGAACGTACGGACATGGGAAGTATACTTCAAAAGAATTTGCAGGGCACCGGGTTTACTTTTTATCCCGATCCCTATCCCGCGCAAAACCTGTTCTTCCGGTCTGACAATGCAACGCTGGCAGAATTAGGCGTGCCAGCCCACACCATTTCAACTTCGAAAATGGATAGCGAACCGAATTATCACAAACCCTCCGACCAGGTAGAAACGCTGGATATGGAGAATATGGCCCAGATCATTAAGTCGATTGCGTTAAGTGCACAAACCATTATTGGCGGCAAGGAGTCGCCAACGCGGGTAAAAGTGGATGATCTGAAATAACAAACAGCCACTGTTTGGTTCGCGGTAAGAAAAGCCACGGATACACGGATTGGTTTTTTTGTCTGGCCTCTTTGCAAAACCAATGCCTCCGTGTATCCGTGGCAAAAAACCAAAGCCCCCATATATCCGGGCTTTCGTCACTTCCTAAAGCCATTTAGTCCAATTTTCCTGTAAAGGAAATGCAGAAGCATCACTTTTGCGGGCAAACCATAGTTTCGAAAATCCTAAAAACTCAGTGAGCACCATTTCTTATTCATATCCATCGATGCCCGTCCGTTTACCCATGAAAAAATGGACTATCCGCTTTGTCGGCGGATTCATCATTTGGTTACTGGCAATAGCGCTGGGTTTGATAGCGCTAAAGGGGAACATGAATGGATTTGGCAGCCAGCAATGGTGGAAGAGGACCGGGTCTGTTTACCTTGTCTGGGGTTTTCTCAACTTCCTCATTTTTTTTGCACTCGTTCATTTTATTATTCCTTTTGGCCTAAAGGCAAAGCGGTATATCATGATCGTATTGCTTACTTATCTCGTGGTGTTTGCCATAGGTATCATTAAATATTTTTTTGCGATCAGGCCCGAGTTCAGGCATATCATGGGTTACTACAAAGATGAGAACACCGAGGTGCTGTCTTATTACACCTTTGGTGAGTATATGATGAAAACGATTTTTACCGGGACCTTTGTCAGTGTTATCGGATTTGGATGGGGACTTACTGTCAACTGGTTTAGAGGTGAACAATTGAGAAAGGAACTCGAGAACAAGCGGATGGATGCTGAGCTGTCCTTTCTCCGCATGCAAATGAACCCTCATTTTTTATTCAATTCCCTCAATAGCATTTATTCGTTGTCATTGAAGAAAAGCGATGATACGCCGCAAGCGGTGCTGAAACTCAGTGAAATGATGCGGTATATGATCTATGAGAGTGAGGATACTGAGCATAAAGTGAATCTGGAAAAGGAAATTGACTACCTGAACAACTATATAGGGCTCCAGCGCATTCGTTTCAAAGACAGGTTCCATGTTGAGTTCCTGTTGGAGGGCGATATCAGCGGCAAAAAGATCGTTCCGTTGCTACTGTTGCCTTTTGTCGAGAATGGTTTCAAACATGGTATCCTTTACGATCCGAAAAATCCTTTTAGTATTCACCTGGTAGTAGAAGGTGAGCGATTGATCTTCCAGGTAAAAAATAAAAAGAACATAGATAATAAAGATGCAACCGGGGGGATCGGGTTAGACAATGTGAAGCGACGCCTCCTACTATTGTACCCTGGTAAACATCAACTGACTATTCATGAGGATAAAGAGTTTTACCAGTCCGAGCTGATACTTTTTTTATAGATACATTCAAACATTTGTTCCGGGAAAACGCATAAGAGCAAAGCCTTATCCGCCGAAAATCGGACCTGTGTGTTTAAGGAGGAGGTGTTTTTTGAATTATCCTTGCACCAATCAGCCAATGATTTTTATTAACGGGTGACATGTTAAAATGCCTGATTGTAGATGATGAGCCGCTGGCGGTGGATGTGATCGCAGAATACATTCCCAAAATCCCCTTTCTTCATTTATCAGCTTCCTACAACAATGGAGTGGAAGCGCTGATGCATCTCAAAAAGGAGAAGATAGATCTTATTTTTCTCGACATACAGATGCCGCAATTGACCGGTCTCCAGTTCATGAATTTATTGCAAAGCCGTTCGCAGGTGATCATCGTTTCGGCCTATAACGAATTTGCCATGGATGGCTATGAACACGATGTCACTGATTATCTACTGAAGCCGGTTTCATTCGAACGCTTTTACCGGGGTGCTGAAAAAGCCCAGCGCTTTGCCGAGTTGTCTGCCAGGGAATCGTCTTCGCTCAATGCCGAGTTCATTTTTGTAAGAGCAGACAACAGGATGATCAAGGTCAATTTTGCCGATATACTCTATATCGAAGGGTTGAAGAATTATATTTCTATTTATACCCATAACAACAAGCGCATTATTACCCTGCAGAACATGAAAACACTGGAAGACCTGCTTCCGGCCAACCGTTTTATCCGCGTACAAAAATCCTATATCGTCAATGTAGAAAAGATAGATGCCATCGAGAGACAACGCATCCTTATCGGCGACAAAGTCATTCCAATCGGGGAGGCGTATGCGCCAAACTTTTTTTCCTTTATCGGAAGTACGGGCAGATAAAGTCATACAGGTCATACTATAACTATGTGACTTTATGGTTTTGTCAATACAATTTCCCTTTTCGTGTAAGCAGAGACCAATTTTGTGTTATTTAAAATCTATCAAAAGACCGGCGGGGTATTTTTAGGAGTGCTTCTTACTAACTGAACAAATTATGAGGAAATTTTACATTTTTCTTTTCGTGTTAATGACGGGTTTGACGGCATCTGCACAATGGACCACCAATACCCTGGCCAATACTGATGCTTCGACTACCAATACAGGGGATTGCCGGACCTTAGCCATCAGCGACGGCAGGACATGGCTCGCTTATTTCAAAGGCGTAGGTTCTCCTAACAACTATGAAGTTCGTGCCCAACTGCTGGATAAAGACGGGTATAAATTGCTCGGGCCAGAAGGCGTGCTGGTCAATAATGCACCGCATCCGACTTTCACTACAGTATTCTATTCGGCTGTCGATGGAAATAATAATCTTATTGTTGCATTCGCCAACGCTTCCACCAATGTAATCTATGTAAACAAGATAAGTCCCTCCGGTGCCCAGCTTTGGACCAATAGTATCACCCTTCGGCTGGGATTGCTTCCCGTGCTGGGTGTGCTCAACAATGGCGATATTATCGTCAGTTGGCTGAGTGCTACAGGAAATAAGGCCCCCATGCAAAAACTATCGGGGACCACTGGCGATTCACTGCTCCCTACCAGGGTGTACGTCGAGCCACTAAATGCAACGCACAGGACAGCACCGGGGCAGATCATACCGCTATCCAATGGCGATTTTATACAAATGTTTCATAACAGGGCCAGCAGCTTTGGAACAGCCTCTACTTTATGGGCACAGCGCTATAATTCAAACGGAATAGCTCAATGGCCTGCGCCCGTTCAATTGTCAAACAAAGGCACCTCATACAATCTTGAATATCCCCCGATCAAAAAAATAGGCGATACACTGTTCATTGCTTATACAGGCGCAACGGGTCTGCGCTCCGACGGTTTTGTGCAAAGGCTTAACCCCGACGGAACAATGCCCTGGGGTATTAACGGGAAAGATTTTGCAACCGACGATACCTGGTATGAATACGATACAAAAATTGCCATCCCTTCTTCGGGTAACTTCTTTTGGGCCGTCAGCCGCCTGACTAATACTACCCAGGGCTCGCGTGGTACTTATATCCAAAAGTTTGATAAGACTACAGGCGCCCGTCTGCTAACAGATAATGCCAAGGCAGTATTTCCAATTGCGCCGCTTCCATACATGGTGCCTGACGATATTGCCCTATTCAACGATCAGCAACCTGTATTAATGCTCGAAAGAGTCAACACAGCCGTTGTTTCATTTATCTATGCATCAAAACTGGATAATAATGGAAATTTTGCATGGACTGGAGATACGGTTGTCCTTGGAAATTACAATGCGCAAAAATTAAGGATGACATTGACCAGGGCGACCAACAACCAGCAGGTCGCTGTATGGGTGGAGACAAAAGGAACCGTGCCTCAACCATTCGCCCAGCCAATCAGAACAGACGGAACAACAGGCCGTTTTTATTTGACCGTAAGCACACAGGGTAACGTGTCCCCGATCATCACGACCAACGGCGGCACCCTCCAAATGATCGCGACAGTATATCCTTCAGCGGTCACGCAGCAGGTGATATGGAGCCTGGTACCGGTCACCACTTCCAATGCAACAATCAGTGGCACTGGTCTTATAACAGCCCAGTTAAACGGCAATGGTACAGTTTGGGCAAAAGCAGTATCGGTTCAGGATCCAACGATAAAAGACTCTATGCTGGTGACTATTTCTGGTCAACACGTACCAGCTACCGGTTTAACCGTTAGCACGCTGGGTAATGTACCGGCGGCAATCACGACCGCTACCGGTAGTTTGCAGATGTTGGCTACGATCCTCCCAGCAAATGCCACCAACCCCGGCGTCACCTGGAGTGTTATTCCTGTAACTGGTTCTGCCAACATTAGTAGTACTGGAGTCGTGACACCTTTAAATGATGGTACGGTGTGGGTAAAAGCCGTATCACAGGATAATAATGCGCTCAAGGATTCCATGCTCGTCACAATTTCAGGGCAATGGGGCAATAGTCGCCTGGAAGGGATTCAGATCTACCCTAACCCGGCTACCAGCGAGATACACCTGAAGTATCTAAAGAATCATTATAAAACCAATTTGCGGATCATCGATATGAGCGGAAGAGTAGTCTATTGGGAAGTGCTTGCACCGAATGCATTGCGCCGGGAAAAAACAATAAACCTCGAAAAATTCCCGGCAGGTATGTACATCATCCGTTTCTCAGGC
>DASSFT010000208.1:0-12908 GCA_035694045.1 Chitinophagaceae bacterium | reverse complement strand
TCCTGAGACAAACCAGGAAATCCAGTTGGAAGGAACGCATAATGGCTCCCGCACCATTGCCTGGAACTATGAAGGACAACTATTGGCCGCTGCAGCGGGTTCTGGTATAGTGTGGATATGGGATAGAAGCGGGAAACTGTTACGCCAGGTTCAGAAAAAAACCATTGATGGAAAAAAGGACATCCGTGATTTTTTAGGAATAGACTGGCATCCTTCTAAAAATATACTGGTAACCGTGGGTGACGAGATCCGGGTCTTCGATACATCCGGAACCCAACTGAACATGTTCCGGCACCGGGAAAAACAGGCCGGTATACTCACTATCAAATGGCATCCATCGGGAGAGTTTTTCGTTACAGGAGATTATGGCCATGCAGATGAGGGCATACCCACTTTACTTCAATTCTGGAAACAGGATGGTACACTGCTAAGAGAATGGAGCGAAAGCAAAAAAGAATTTCGAAATATCCGCTGGAACAAACAGGGAACCATGCTGGCAACTGCTAGCGATGTATTGCGTGTTTGGACAAAAGACGGCCAATTGCTGCACGCTGCTAAAAGCAATGATAATACTGTATTGTGGGGAGTGGACTGGACAAGCAGTTCGGACCAAATGGTTACCGTCAACTTTGATAACGGGAAGATCCAGTCCTGGGACAATAAAGCAAATCTATTGAACACATATTATTAGAACACAAAAATATAACTATGGCACTGCTGATACAATATCTCGTAAAATTATCGCTTGGCCTCGCCATCCTATGGTTGTTCTATCATTTTCTCCTGCGAAAGCTGACATTCTATAATTCCAATCGCTGGTACCTGCTTGGATACTCGGTGCTCTCATTTTTTATCCCTTTTGTCAATATTTCACCTGTATTGGAAAAAAGCGAAACAGTTTCATCCGGGATAATACAGATCATTCCTTCGGTGCAGCAATACACGAATGTTCTTGAAGAAGCATCGAATTGCCCGGCACCCATCTGGTCCACACATTATGACAAATGGGACTGGATCGGGTTTGCCATCATCACTGGTGCAGTGTTTTTGTCATTGCGATTCCTGATCCGTTTTTTTTCCTTTCTGGGAATGCGACGCAAAGCCAGGTTGATCTCTGACAACGGAATAAAATTGTACCATGTAGATGAAGCAATCACACCCTTTTCCTTCGGAAACGCGGTTTTTATCAACGAGGGGTTGCATACTGAAAGCGAATTGCAGGAAATCATCCGTCACGAGTTTGTGCACGTTCGCCAGAGACATACGGTGGACATCATCTGGGGAGAAATACTGTGCATGATCAACTGGTATAATCCCTTTGCCTGGCTGATCAAAGCGGCTATCCGCAGGAATCTTGAATTTATAGCAGACGATAAAGTTGTTCAAAACGGCTTCGATAAAAAAGAATACCAATACCTGTTGCTCAAAGTGATCGGCAACACACAATATAGTATAGCTAACCAGTTTAATTTTTCTTCATTAAAAAAACGTATAGCCATGATGAACAAAATGAAAACAACAAAAATCAACGTGCTGAGATTTCTTTTCTTGGTACCGTTGCTGGCGGTGATCCTTGTTTCGTTCCGGCAAATAGCAGGTCAAAAAGCCGGCAACCAGAAACAGGAACAGGCAGGCAAGAATATCACTGCCGTTAAAAAGGATCCGGAACGGACGGAAAGCGAAAAGGATTTTCTCCGCCGTCATCCGCTCGTCAAAGACATTGGTTGGGGATATGTCATTTCACTCGAATCGCCAGAAACCCCCTTTCCTGTAAAAGCCGGAGATGTTATAATGACCATCAATTTCAAAAACGGCAAATTGGATATGTATAATCTCGGCAGGGAATCGGATATCGACAAGTTCAGGAAGAACTACAGTGAGGAGCCGCCCAAACCACCGGTCATGGAAATGGTAACCAGCATTTCTGAGGGGCACGATACCATCCCCGGTATAAATGAAAAAGGATATATGATCGAAGTTGTCGGAAATAGTAGCAATGCTTCCGTGGTGATAAGGGACAGGAACGGAAAGCTTGTTGAAAAGGTCCCGTATAAAAAATGGCAGGGGAATGAAAAATATTATAACGAGAAATACGGTGAATTGCCTCCGCCTCCAACCCCTCCAACACCCCCGGAACCTCCGACGCCGCCAGAACCAATGGAATTGCCGGAAATTGTAAAAAGCATCAATGTGATTGATAAGAAGGCTACGGTAGTATTAAAAGATGGTACAGTAGAAAAATATGATCTCGGGGATCCAAAAGAAAAGGCTGCATTTGAAAACAAGTACGGAGCAATCATTCCTGCTGCGCCCACGCCTCCGAGACCAAGGATCTATGAAGAGGTTACTGCAACGCAGGAATTGAACAGGTCCACGATCTCCGATGATTTTGAAATTACCGAGAGCAAAGCCCGCATGCAGTTAAAAGACGGAACGGTAGAAGAGTATAATCTGAAAAATGAGGCGGAGAAAAGGAAATTTGAGACCAAATATGGGCGACTGATCCCCGTGCCTGCCTCACCTGTAAAGGCCGGAGTGGCGCCTGTAATCGGTATTAGCGTAGACGGAGCGAATGCTGTTGTCGCCCCAAGTAAGATGGTAGCACCTGGAGTTGGAAATGTCACCATTTTGGACGACCACCAGGGATATGTCATTTCCGATGAAAAAGAGGTGTTGGCCACGATCACGAGGAAAACAACCCAGCAGGACCTGGAAAACCTGGTAAAAGAAATGAAGGCAAAAGGTATCGACCTCAAATTCGACAATACACAATTTGAAGACGGTGTCCTCATGCATGTCAGCGGATCCATGAAGTCTAAATCCAGCAATTGCAATTTTTCAGCCACCGACTTTAGCAAGCTGATCCTTTCCAGGTTGAAAGATGGAGATCATATCCATTTCCAGATAGTGTCAAGAAATGAAAGAGAAGTGAGTTGATGACCATCGGCAGCCGATGCCGCCCGAAATAACTAATGTTCCTTAATATCCCGGCTTCAGGTCGGGATATTTTGCTACATACGAGGATAAATCATTCCCTTAATTCCTGCTAAAGCCCGCCAGGCAGGCCTTCTGAGTTGGGGACATTCGGCGAGAAAGGTTGTTAAAATAAAAAAGCTCCGCGTTAGCGAAGCCTGGTATATATGGAAGCGGGGCGAACCCGCATTATTGCGGCAATACTGGTCCGATCTTCAGTTTCCGGAATGTTCTTCTTTTTTTCGGATACAATACGTCAACGGCTGTTTCAAAACCTTCGGAAGCGATTTTCCTCAGCATTTTACTGTTCTGTACCCGGCGAACGATATATAATACCAGCCAGGTCGCTACACCGGATGCTACCAAAAGGATAAGTAAAGTTTTCATCATCTTCTATTTTTATGCTTTTCTAACTATACGAAAATAGTGCCAGTTCAGTTTACGTTTTATGGATTTTGTGCAAGTTGGTCATTTGATCGTGCAAACGGCCGGAATCAACCTTTTTCCGGCAGAACGCAACATGCATAAATAAAAAAACTGCTGACCAAATATCAGCAGTTGATGTTATCAAAAAATAAACTTCCTAATACGATTCTGTTACTTTATAAAAAAAGAAAGCAGGAGTTCCTTCAACACCGGCTTTCGACATCTTCTCCTTAAGATCCTTCGATACGAGAATGGCTTTGGCCTTTGCGAGATCATTGACGGCAAAAACAACTGTTACCATATGATTATCGCCTGAGCTGTATCCAAATCCAAGATCTATAAGCCCGGCATCCACCCTGGCTTGACGGTCGGCTTCAAATTCTTTTCTCCAGGTTTCGAAATCTTTTACCTTATGAGTCACCATTAGATGTTGGGACTGATCGACGCCCGCTGGGTTGTTCCAGGCTACATCAACCAGTGTAATGGCCGGCTGACCAATAACGCCGGCCTTCTTCATCGCTTCCTTCAGATCAGGCAGCTTGGTGAATTCTTTTGCCTTAGCTGTGTCGGTAGCCCTGAGTATTACCAGGACAGTATTGGAATCCGGCGTTCCTCTCCCGATCAAATAGTTCGAAAGACCGCTGGCCGCGCGGGCTGAATCATGACTGTCATAACCTGTTTTCCATTTGGTATAACCAGCCACTTTGTGTTTTATAATGATTACGTTCGTTAGTTGACCGGAGTTGGCAGGAGCTGCTTTGTTTTCCTGGGTGGTTTCAGTTGACTTCAGTTGCGAAGAGTCGGTTATTTTTTCCTCGCTCTTTTTTTCAGTATCACCCGAATTGCAGGAGAGAATAAGACTAAATCCGATCAGTAAGGTTGCCGGCAATTTGAAGGACTTCATTTTCTAGAATTTAATTTTAAGAATAAAGTGTAATTGGAGGCAGTACTTGCAATTAGTAATCAGAATAACCTGCAGCCTTCATTAATGTAATTTCCGCCTTCGATACATTGTGTTGATAAAATGAGTCAGTGGACAGTTTTTTCCATTCGGGATCGGCGCCAAAGGTTTTCCAGTGGGCATCCCGGTCGGCCATATTCTCAAAGCTGGTCATGTAAATCAGGTTAGGCATGTTTGGACCGGCCACCACTTCGGCATAAAAAATGGCATTAAAGTTCAATCTTTTGAACAGGTCTACTTCACCGCCTTCATTAAACATATGCACTTTGTTGCGGAAAAGCTTTTCAGAAGGACTTTCATAACTGCGGAACTCGTAGACCCGGTCGGCCCGGCCTGAATTCAGTTTGGGTAGTTGTAAAAGCGGGGCTTTGGGAAACGCATAAGCGATCACTTTCTCCATCCGGCTAAAATTGGGAACATTGTAGGCGGCATCCATGAATTTGGTTCCTGCCGATTGAAAAGTGCCATCCTTCAGGAGTTTGCCCGTCAGGTCGGTTATCATTTCCAGGGATTTTGCAGGCAGGATTACCACGACCTTTTTATCTACAGCTGTGTCGTTGGCTATGGGGTGAAATATGCCAATATTATTTATGCCGGCCCGATGCGCAGCCGGCAGCCAGGCATTTTCGAGGTAATTATCTATTTCCTGTTTCTGAGCAGGAGTTTTGAAATGATAAATCGTGACCTGGTAATACTCGCGTTTATCTTTAGTACCAGCAGTAAATGAAAAAGAAAGGCTTGCCAACAGCAAGACCAGAGCAATTTTTTTTCCCATAAAAATTAATTAGGATCGTAAAATTAAGGACAGTTACCGCTGATCTCCAAAAACATCCGGGATTATCTGAATCCATCGCTGCCAATCTGGCAAATAATCCTGCTTTGGAACAGCTCTTGTATCTTGCGGCTGTCTTAAATTAAATTCAGAATATATGGTGCAGGAAAAAGGAACAATTTCGATTAATACAGAGAATATCTTCCCGATCATTAAGAAGTTTTTGTACTCGGACAACGAGATCTTCTTACGGGAACTAGTCAGTAATGCAGTAGATGCTACCCAGAAAGTAAAGCGCCTGGCTGCGCTGGGTCATTATAACAGGGACCTGGGTGAGCTGAGAGTGAAGGTGAGTGTGAATGCTGATGCCGGCATTATTACCGTCAGTGATAATGGTATTGGTATGACCGCAGATGAGATAAAAAAATATATCAACCAGATCGCTTTTTCAGGGGCAACAGAGTTTTTGGAAAAATTCAAGGAAGCTAAAGATGCCAATGAGATCATTGGGCGTTTTGGACTGGGCTTTTATTCCGCTTTTATGGTGGCGGATAAAGTAGAGATACAAACCCTTTCTTACCTGGATGGCGTCGAACCGGCCAAATGGGTATGCGATGGTAGCACATCTTTTGAAATCAGCGAGGGAAACCGAACTGAGCGGGGCACAGATGTCATTCTTTATATTAATGAAGAATCAAAGGAATTCCTGGATGAACACCGCATCGGGGAGATATTAAATAAGTACGCGAAATTCCTGCCTGTTCCTATTCAATTCGGGACTAAAAACGAATCGATCCCGGATGGAGAAGATGACAAAGGCCAGCCAAAATACAAGACGGTGGACGTCGACAATATCATCAATAACACGGTCCCGATCTGGACAAAAGCGCCCAACGAACTAAAGGATGAGGATTATCTTGAGTTTTACCGTGAATTGTACCCGTTTTCCGAAGAACCGTTGTTCTGGATTCATCTTAATGTAGACTATCCTTTCAACCTGACCGGCGTTTTATACTTTCCCAAACTGAAAAATGACTTTGAAATTCAGAAAAACAAGATCAAGTTGTTCAGTCGCCAGGTATTTATTACCGACGAGGTTAAGGATATAGTCCCCGAGTTTTTATTATTGTTGCATGGTGTGATCGATTCACCCGATATTCCGCTTAATGTTAGCCGCTCCTTCTTGCAGGCCGACAGCAATGTAAAAAAGATCAATAGCTATATTTCCCGAAAAGTAGCGGACAAGCTGGCTGAGTTGTTTAAGAAGGACCGTAAATCGTACCAGGAAAAATGGACAGACATCGGTTTGTTTGTAAAATACGGAGCCTTATCTGATGAAAAGTTTTATGAAAAGGCGAAAGAGTTTTTATTGTTAACCAATACGGACAATGAGCACTATACACTGGACGAGTACAATGCCAAGGTAAAAGATTTCCAGACGGATAAGAACGGTACTCTTGTGTACCTGTATACGATAGACGCCGAGCGGCAACATAGCTACGTGCAGGCGGCACAAAAAAAAGGATATGATGTGTTGTTAATGAATTCCCCGATCGACACGCATTTTATCCATCAACTGGAAATGAAACTCGAGAAAACCTCATTGAAACGAGTAGATGCAGATGTATTGGATAAGCTGATCGAAAAAGAAGACCAGTCGAAACATGACCTGACCGAGGAGGAAACCCAAAAGCTGAAAGATATTTTCGAAAAAGCGATCAGTAACCCGTTGATGAAGGTAGAGATCGAAAGCCAGCAGGCCGAAGGAATGCCGGTAACGATCACGATGGAGGAGTGGATGCGCCGGATGAAAGATATGTCACGTGTTGGCGGTGGTATGAATTTCTATGGTTCGATGCCGGATACTTACAAGGTAGCGATCAATGCCAATCATAAAGTCATCGAAAAGATCCTGAAGGCAGGAGAGGAGCAACAGACCCGCATGGCTAAGCAGGCATTTGACCTCGCCCTGTTATCCCAGGGAATGCTGAAAGGTGCGGACCTGACTGCATTTGTTGAAAGAAGCGTGGAAGTAATTTGAGTCGTGTCTCATGCGATAGCTATCGGATTTGATATCATCCCGCTTCTTCGGAGCGGATGATATGCCACGGATTCACGGAAAAAAAGAAGCCATCCGTGTATCCGTGGCAATTCTTCAATAACGTGACGTGAGATTTATCATCAAACTGAGGCACCACCGTAATTTGAAAAAGCGCATATTTAAAATAAACTAACTTTACCAGCACAGGCTCCTGGCTGTAGCAAATATATTTCGTCTCCTATCGGATTGCGACAATGGATTCAATCTTTCATCTAAAGGAGGTTATATGAGCTACTCAATTTTTGTCAGTTACAGAAGAGCTGATAACCCGATCGCGGTTAAATTACTCGTCAAATATCTGCAGGATAAGTTTGGAGAAGATGGAGTGTTTTTCGACATCAACGTCGAGCCCGGAAAACCCTGGCCTGAAGAAATTAAAACCGCGCTGAAAGAAGCAAAGATTTTTCTCGCAGTGATCGGCCGGGCCTGGTTGGGCAAAATGGAATCGGGCGAGCTCAGGATCCAAGAAAAAGATGATTGGGTGAAACTGGAAGTTGAGGTAGGATTGAACAAAGCTGTCCCCGTATTCATCGATGTCGAGATACCACGAAAAACTGACGGCCTTCCCGAACCGGTCAGGCAACTGCTAGACCTGCAAGGTTATACAATTAATTTCAACGGCAATGAAGAATCCGAGATCGAGGCATTATTAGTCTTTCTCGAGAGTAAACTTCAGAGTTTGGAGACTAAAGATGATTTTAGAAACCGCCTTCAGAAGGCACTTGCTGATAAATATAAAATCACGAATTCGATAGGTAGCGGGCAAAGGGCTAACGTTTACCTGGGCCGGGATGTGGGCCTGGACAGGGACGTAGCCATTAAAGCCATAACTGACATGGAACTCAATAGTGATTTTGTAAATGCATTAAAAGTGGCAGCCCGGATAAGCGATAATGTACCTAATAGTATCGCGATATTGGGGGCATATGTAAAGAGAAACCCATTCCATGTAATTATGCCCTACCTGCCGGGGGGTACGCTTCGAAAAAAAATCGATGAGGAGGGTAGTCCTTTTTCGGGCAATTTCACCCGGGAAAAATTGCTGGAGATAGGAGATGCATTGGTTAGAATTCATGAGTGCGTGAGATCGGCACATGGGAATGTTAAGCCGTCAAACGTTGTTTTGAATCATAATGGCAAACCTTATCTCAACCCGTTTAGCATTGCGCCCGCTTTGACAAAAAAAGCCGTGTTGGATAAACTTTCCGGCATTTCATTTTCTTCACGCAGCTCACTCGACAAGGAAGAATTATATTATGTCGCCCCGGAGTTGTTCGACAGGAATAGTGACAAGACAGGTCAAAAAATCGATCAATACATGCTTGGAATTATTGGATATGAGCTGTTGATGGGGAATATCCCGGAAACACATACTGGAATAGACGATCTCCGGGAACACGGAATTGAAGCTTTTAAGGATGTAGAAACGATTAAAGACAAACGAAAAGATTGTCCTTCCGCATTTTCGGACATTATTCATAAAATGATCGATTATAACCCGGACAACAGGTTTGATTTCCTGGAAGACGCAATTTTCGAAATGAAAAAAATATCGTTTGATGATATCGAGATTGCGAAGGCCAGTTATGCCAGGTGCCTGGAAAAGGATAATTCGGGTAACCATTTTTTCAGGACTTTTTATAACCAACTAATACAAATCCTGCCTGAAACTGAGGCGGCTAAGTTTAAAGAAAAGAAAATCGGCGAACTTGAAACCCATGATCAATATAAGATCCTGCGAGAAGCTATCTTTATTCTTTTAATGTTTGCCGAAGATAAACGTAGAATTGAACCGAATGTACTTTCAAGAATTGCCGAAAGACATGGCGGCGGAGATAAACAGCTTAATATTTTCCCCCGTTCCTATGATATGTTCCGGGATGTATTAATAAAGGTTATTTGTGGTTCGCCACCGGGTTTTGAAAACGCTTTTGACAGCCGGTGTCAATCAAGACACGAAAGAGGTATAATAGAAAAAGCCTGGCGAAATGCGCTGGAACCCGGCATTAACTATATGAAACAAAGCTGAGAATATGCTTTCTGTTCCAGGTCGTTGCAAAAAGAAAATTTATTGATTGGAATTACCGATAGCTTTCCGGGATGGATCAATTACTAAAAATTCGGGCGGGTCAGGATTTTGCAGTATCAGCTCGCGGTATTTTTGTTTGAGGCAACGTTTGAAAGTGCCCAGGTAGCCGGGTTTTGAAATTCTTTTTTCATCCAGCTTGACCGATTCGATCAGGTCGTTCCCGATATACATCATTAGTTCCATAAGGGAATAAATACAATACAAAAAAAATCCATTTTTCAGAGCCATACAATCACATAAGTACTCAATTTTAAAAAGTAAGTTTACGGAACCGCGAACGTAAAATTTGAAAATTTGAGGATTAGATAATTTGAAAATTGCGGTCTGAAACTTTGCATAGTCATGCCATTTGATGAAAAGCTGATTTTCTCCCGCCCGCGGGCGGGACCAAATTTTCAAATTATCAAACCTGTCTGCCGACAGGCAGGTTACCACATTAATTAATTAGCATATGGTCAAAAGATTCTTTCTTTTTTTGGGCACGGCGATCCTATTATTAATTGCCATTCTCCTCATCAATACTTTTCGCACAAAGCCCTGGCCTGTCCACTCCTCGCAGGCATTGCCATCGCTTCCGGATTCTGCTATCTTTCATTTGAGCCAGGCAGTACAGATACCGACAATCTCGTTCACCGATTCTACCGCGGTGGATACGATTTCCTTCAATGCTTTCAATACATTTATTGAACGATCCTATCCTCTTATCACAGAGCATTTGGCGAAGACACTCATAAGACAGTTTTCTATAGTAATGGAATGGAAAGGTCAGAACACTTCATTGGCCCCGTTTGTACTAATGAGTCACTATGATGTAGTGCCGGTGGAAGAATCTGCGCTGGACAAATGGACAGTTCCTCCGTTCAGCGGCAAGATCACAGATAGCTGTATCTGGGGAAGGGGCACTACGGACGATAAGTTTGGCGTGATTTCAATCCTTGAAGGGGTAGAGTCCATGCTTCGAAAAGGCTTTTCGCCGCAACGGACGATCTACTTATGTTTCGGGCATGATGAAGAGATCAGTGGACAGGGTGCCAGGGCGATCGTCGATTACCTGAAGCAAAAGAATGTGCATCCTGAAATGGTATTGGATGAAGGAGGACAATTAAGTGAAAGCCGGGTAAAGGACGTAAAAAGACCAATAGCCGTCATTGGCGTTGCAGAAAAAGGATATGTTTCGTTTGAATTGTCGGTGGAAAAGGAGGGAGGGCACTCTTCTATGCCCGCTAAAGAGACCGCGATCGATATATTGAATAAAGCTTTATATCGCTTAAGGAAAAAGATACCACCATCAAAATTGACACCGGAACTGCAGGAGTTTATTGAACGCATCGGTACTGCTTCCGATAATTTCATCAACAGGGTTGCTGCCAGTAACCTGTGGTTGTTCAAATCCATTGCCAAAAGCAAGCTGGCTTCGGAACCGGAAGGCGATGCCATGATGCATACCACCATCGTTCCAACGATCATTGAAAGCGGTATTAAAGACAATGTCGTTCCAACCAATGCCCATGCAATTGTCAACAGCCGAATTATGCCGGGAGAAACTGCCGCAACTGTTGAAGAGTTTATGCGAAAGGCTATTAAAGATGAACGGGTAAAAATAAAGCAGGTTGGCAAGTATAATTCGGATCCATCGCCGGTTACCTCCATTCATTCGCCTGCATTCAAGAGGGTAGAAAGTGCTTTGTATAAAACCGTACCTAAAGTGATCCCCGTACCTTACCTGGGCATTGGTGCAACCGATTCGCGTCACTATCGTGCTATATCAGAGGGAGTAGTCAATTTTTTCCCGATGACCGATGCCAGGGGATATCATGGCATCAATGAAAGAATATCTCTACTGGACCTGCAACGCGGCGTGGCATTCATTATGACCATTATTGAAGAAAGCGGCAAGGAATTCAAATGAGCTTAAGTATCAATTATATTGGCCGGGAACCGCGTATTTGTACTATGATTTGAATCGTAATTGTGTAAAAAAACAGATCGTAAATATTGCACGAATCCGGGGTTAGACTTATTTTGTGCCAGTTATAATTCTGCCTTATGAAAAGTGTAAAAACCTTGCTCTCCGTAAACATTCTTGGTTTTTTAAAATGTTTACTCATCCCTGGCTCCTATCAAGAAGTACAGCCGATATTTACACTCGTCATCAGGAATCATCGATCACTACCCGGTAAACAACTTACCACGAGGTAATTGCTTATTTAGAGCAATAACCCAAGATCCAAGAATAAACCTCCTGAAGGAATTTCCTTCGCGTAACCCAATCCCGTTGAACAGCCTTCCAATATTTTAGAAATTTCATTTCTAAAAAAGGTCCTGCCCTGGAGGCGTGGTTACTATATGGTTACGAGGAAAATTTCAATACTGCTCACTATCTTGTGGTTCATTACCAGCCAGGCATACAGCCAGGGTGCGTACCTGAATACCAATGACGGGATTTACCGGCTAACCGGCGGACCCGGCAGCGTTAACCGCGAGTTGATAAAAAATGAATGCGGTCCCACCAATCTCCTGCTCAGCATCGCGGTTTATAAAGACACATTATATTTTAATACATGGACGGGCCAATTGAAGCGGTTCAAGATAGGTGTTCCCGGAAGCTGTGAAACTTTAATGGAATATGGAGCCCTGTTTAACTCGATGACTGTCGATAAGAATGGTGTTCTTTATATGGCAAGTGAAAGCCTTTTCCGCTACGATCCCGCCACACACCAGATGACCGAATTGGGTCTTATGCCCTTTAGCAGTATGGGTGATCTTGCTTTTTACAAAGACAAGCTTTTGCTGGCAGGATATGATCCGTTTGACTGGTCAACGGGCATCTATGAAATTGACATCAATGACCTGGCAGCGAGCAAACTTTATATGTCAACACCTTCTTTTTTTGGTTTGCTCTCTTATCCCGTTGCATGCGGCAACAGCCGGTATTTTGGTTTATCCAGCAATGGCTATAGCAACACCGAATTAGTAGAAATCGATCTCGCCAACAAAACTGTTGCAGGCAACGCAGTGCAAATACCCATGGATATACTGGACGCGGCAAGCGGTACTGAAACGGGAGTAGATGATAGAGTCGTTATTACCAACCTGCAGATAAATAAACTATGTCAATCGGCTACCGGTTCTGTAAACATTACCGCCGGTTATCCCGGGGCCGGGGATATCAGCTATACACTCGATAATAATAGCACGAACACTACCGGTGTCTTTACAAGTATAGGATCCGGCTTACATACAATCCGGGCATCTGCACCTGGCAATGTTTGCTCTATGGATACCTCGTTTACGATAGCACCCATTTATAAACTGGTTAATAACATCGTGAAAACGAATGGGGATTTCTGCGCAAATGTAACGGGAAGAATAATGATCAATGCTTCGTCGCCGAATGGAACTGTTAGCTACACTTTGTTAAACTCAGGTTTGAGCCAGTCAACAGGAGATTTCACCGGCCTGCGAGGTGGGCGATATGATTTCCGCATTGAAGATCCGGTGGGTTGTTTACAGGATACTACTGTTGCCCTGGCGGAAAATATGCCTATTGGCGGTTGTAATGATATTTTTATTCCCACTGCATTTA
>DASSFT010000207.1:0-16043 GCA_035694045.1 Chitinophagaceae bacterium | reverse complement strand
TGACCAGTCGAGGTTTCCCAGTCCCGATAGTATGATCAGGGTATTGCATGAAAAATACAATACACATTTCATGATCTCTGCCTGGCCTAAGTTTTACGAGGGAGTAGCAACATACAATGAATTCGACAGCAAAGGCTGGCTTTATAAAAGAAATATTGCAGACCGGCAACGTGACTGGGTAGGTCCTGGTTATATTTCTACTTTTTACGACGTATTTAATGAAGGCGCACAGAAAGGTTTTTGGGACCTTCTTAATAATAACCTTTATAAAAAGGGTGTAGATGCATGGTGGATGGATGCCAGTGAGCCGGATATACTTTCCAATGTAAGCCCTCAAAAAAGAAAGCAGCAAATGTACCCCCTGGCTAAAGGTATCACGGCGGAATTCCTGAATGCATATCCGTTAATGAATGCCAAAGGAATTTATGAGGGACAGCGGTCAGCCGATCCGCGCAAAAGAGTATTTATCCTTACCCGTTCGGCATTTACGGGTATGCAACGCTATGCTGCCGCTACCTGGAGTGGCGATATATCCAGCCGGTGGCATGATATGAAATTGCAGATAAGCGCCGGTGTGAATTTTTCCATGTCTGGATTACCTTACTGGACCATGGACATAGGGGGCTTTGCTGTTGAAAGAAGGTTTGAACGCCCTGACACAGCTACGCAGGAAGAGTGGAGGGAGATGAATGCACGCTGGCACCAGTTCGGCGCATTTGTTCCTTTGTTCAGGGCGCATGGCCAGTTTCCATACCGGGAGATGTTTAATATGGCACCGGAAAACCATCCCTGTTATCAAAGCATGTTGTATTATGACCGGCTCCGTTACCGGCTACTTCCTTATATCTATTCGCTGGCCGGTCAAACTTATCATAGTAATTATACAATGTTGAGGGGATTAGTAATGGATTTTTCAAACGACAATGCTGTAAACAACATTGCAGACGAGTACATGTTTGGTCCCTCACTTTTGATAAACCCGGTGTATAGTTACAGGCAACGGCAAAAGGAGGTGTATTTGCCAGCGGGGCAAGGTTGGTACAACCTGTATTCTGGAATGTATATTGAAGGAGGAAAGACAATAAACGCGGACGCACCGTATGAAAAAATACCAGTTTTTGTGAAAGCCGGGTCGATTCTTCCCTTCGGTCCTGCCCTGCAGTACACTACAGAAAAAAAGGCTGATACGATCACCCTGTATGTGTATGCGGGGAGAGACGCCGATTTTACATTGTATGAAGATGAGGGCACAAACTATAATTATGAAAACGGGATATATGCTACCATACCCATTCATTATTCGGAGGCTGATAAAAAACTTACCATAGATAAAAGGGAAGGGCAATTCCCGGGAATGCTTATTAACCGCCATTTCCTTGTGAAATACGTTACAAAGGAAAAAGCCCTGCCCCTGGGTTTTGATAAGAAGGATGGAGTATTGATAAAATACACCGGGACCAGGCAGACGGTATCACTCAGGTAAACCAGTTACCAGTTATTCGCCTGGTCGGCATTCATTCGTTCTGACACATCTTCGGGTCTATGAATTTCCCAGTCCGGATCATGTTTTACAAACCAGGATATCCAGATACTGCGGCTGACTCGCATCAGCCAGGGCTGCAACACTATCAGGAAAACTGCATTGAATCCTAACCAGTAAAAGAACCGGTCATCATTTGTTGAAAGTCCAATGATAAACCACCAGGCAACGAGGCTGGCAACACTTAAGCCTATCGCCAGCGCGTAACTGACATAACTGGTGCCATAATAAAAACCAACTTCAATTTCTGTAGGCTGACCGCAAACCGGACACTGCGCATTCATTTCCATATTTTTTTTCATGTTCACGCTGATAGGGTTTTTGAACAGCTTTCCATCGCGGCAGCGCGGACAGCGACAGCCAAGCGTCGACGTCAGGTAACTTCTACTTATCCTTTTTCCCGGCATAAATTAAATCAGTATTTCTTGCTGCAAAGTTCGGTCAATGTGCCGGATTACTGGTGAAAAAATCAGTGAGGCAATGAATCACGAAAGCGGCCATATACCCAGGTGCCAGCAAGGGCGCTCAAAAGGGTAACGACTGTAACTGTTGAACCTGCACCGATCTGTGCATACAGGGGACCGGGACAGGCTCCGGTCAATGCCCAGCCGAAACCAAACAGCAGGCCACCAAAAATATTTCCTTTATTGAATTTTTTTACAGCAAACCGGATAGGCTCACCGTAAATGGTTTTAATATTGAATTTTTTGATAAGCCAGACGGAAAGCACACCGGTTGCTAACGCCGAACCCAAAACGCCATACATATGAAAACTCTGCAGCCGGAACATTTCCTGGATGCGGAACCATGACAGGACCTCTGATTTTACCAGTATAATTCCGAATGCTATACCAGCCACGAGGTATTTGAGATTATGCCACCAGGGATGTTTTAACTCCGATTCGTTTATACAAACAGCATCCATTGACCTCACCTCGAAATCTGTATTTTGAGAAAGGACTGTTTTATTAGTCGCGGTTTCTATTTTATCTTTTATCTCCATGGCCGGGTTATAATTTTAAAATATGAGGAACAATAAGATTCGCCACTGCGAAACCACCTGCCATAAAACTGATCGTAGCAATAAGAGAGGGTAGTTGAAGGGTAGACAAGCCCATAATGGCATGGCCGCTGGTGCATCCGCCTCCATAACGGGTTCCAAACCCGATAAGGAATCCCCCGACGACCATTAATAGTATCCCTTTTATCGTGAGTAAGTTTTGCCAGTTGAATAATTCAACGGGAAGTACTCCATGTTGATCTGTAATTCCAACTGATTGCAGGTCTGCCGCTATTTTTGGATTTAAAGCAACAGGCGCGGGATTGTTGAAAAGCTGGACAGTAACAAAGGCGCCGATCACAATTCCGGTAACAAAAAACAGGTTCCATAACTCGTTTTTCCAGTTGTAGTTGAAAAAAGGAATACGCGATGGTACAAAAGCTGCGCAGATATGCCGGAATGAAGAGGAAATTCCAAAGGCCTTATTGCCAGTCAACAATAGAAGTGGAACCATCAAACCGATCAGCGGGCCCGCCACATACCAGGGCCACGGATGTCTTAACCAGTCAGGCATTGCTGAATTTTTTACAAAGATAAATTAGGAAGCGGGCATTACCGCGCAGGAAGAAAGCAACATTATGGTTGAAGAACTGCGATTTAGTAAATGGTATTATTTTAAAAACAGCTCTTTGATTAGGATATAGACCGCCATGACCAGCACAAACCAGCCAAACCCTTTGCGAAGGGAGGTGCCTGGGATCTTTTCAGCCAGTTTGCTACCGATAAAAATACCCGCGATTGCCAAAACGGTGAATATTATGAGTAGTGTCCAGTTGTACTCAAATTGTTTAAGACTGAAAAGAAAACCCAATAAGGAATTAATAGCAATAATAAACAGGGAGGTCCCAACGGCAGTCTTCATAGGCAGTTTCAGGAATAAGACCAGCGAAGGGATGATTAAAAACCCTCCACCGGCGCCAAGAAAGCCGGTGACAATGCCGACCAGCAAACCCAGTAATAAAAGCAGCCAGCCTTTGTGTGAAGTAACGATTTGTCGATGGATATCGGCCTCTGTCTCCCCCCGGCTATTTATTATCATGGAAATAGAGGCTGCCAGCATGAGAGCTGCAAAGACGATCATCAGGAACATGTCTTTAGATACGATTTGATTTCCAATGGTGAAAAGATCATCGTGCAGTGCCGGCAAAATGTAATGGCGGGTAATGAATATGGAGACGATAGACGGGATGCCAAATTCGGTCACCGCCTTGAAATCGACCAACTCTTTTGTATAGGCTCTAAATCCACCGACAAGACTGGTGGTCCCAACAATAAATAGCGAGCTGGTTGTTGCAAGAGACGGGTTGATATGCATCAGGTAAACCAACACCGGAACCGTTAGTATAGATCCGCCGCTCCCGATCATACCAAGTGATACACCGATCAAGATAGATGCTATATACCCGATTATTTCCATTGAATGACCCAAGATCAATAAAATGCCTGAATTTTTATAGCCCGGGATAAGAAATTGAAGAAGGATTTATATGATCGGTTAGTTTTCAAGTATCTTTTCCATTTGCATGCTCCGGCTGCCCTTGATAAGCACATGTGTGTTTTCAAAATGTTGCTGCTGCCACCATTCTTTAGCTTGTTGTGAATTCTCGAAGGACAAAAAAGGGTGTTGAACTTTCAAGAAGTCACCGCCCACCAGCGCAACCTGCTGCCATTTACTTCTGCTGATCAGGTCAATGATGGCTCTATGTTCGTTCAAACTTTCCTTTCCCAGTTCAGCCATTCCTCCCAGCATCAATATCTTGTTGTTGGCGGGAAGGCCCGCAAAATTTTCTATTGCCAGTTTCATACTACTGGGGTTGGCATTATAGGCATCAAGGATTATTTTATTGGTTCCTTTTATCACCATTTGAGAACGGCTGTTGGAAGGCAGGTAGTTTTCAATGGCAGATTTGATTTTCTGTTCATCTACCTTGAATGTTTTGCCGACTGTCACTGCTGCCAGTACGTTTGGTAAATTATATTCCCCGACAAGTTGGGTTTGGATCAGGCCATCATCGAGTCCCTGTGTTATCTCGACTTCCAGGTAAGGTTCACTCTTCTTTACTTTGCCGATCACGTGTGCATCTTCCCGGGTGCCATACTTGATAATACCACTGATCCCTTTGCTCATTTCCTGCAGGTAATCGTAGTCCCACATCACGAAAGCAGTGCCATGGGTGAGCGTGCGAAGGTGATCGAACAGTTCTCCTTTTCCTTTTTTCACGCCTTCGATGCTTCCAAATCCTTCCAGGTGGGCTTTGCCGCAATTTGTAATTAATCCATGGGTGGGCAATGCATACTTGCAATAACTGGCGATCTCACCAATATGATTGGCTCCCATTTCTATCACGGCTATTTCTGCATCCGGTCTTATTTTCAAAATGGTAAGGGGGATACCTATATGATTGTTGAGATTACCTTCTGTAGTATACGTTTTATAAGTGGACGATAACACGGCATGAATAAGCTCTTTCGTAGTTGTCTTGCCATTGCTACCGGTAATGCCGATAAACGGGACCTGCCTGGGTAGCGCATTGAATTGTTCGCGATGATGCCTGGCCAGCTGCTGTAATGTTTCCAGGACATTATCCACGAGTATGGTTTTTTCCCCGTCCTGGAATTCCTTTTCATCGATCACAGCATAGGACGCGCCGGCCTCGATAGCCTGTTTTGCAAAACGGTTGCCGTTAAAATTGTCTCCTTTTAATGCAAAAAAAATGTCTCCCGGTTTCAGCTTGCGGGTATCAGTCTGTACCGAAGGAAATTGTTTGTATAGCTCATAGAGCTGTTCAATCGTCATGCTGCAAAGTTAGACGGGGAGGTAATAAAAATCCCGCCGTTTGGCGGGATTAAAGGATTTTATTTAAAGACTATAATTATCTCTTTTGTCTCTTGGTCGGGAAGAACTGACCGGTCTTGCGTTTATTACCTTCAGGGCTACCCATACGATCCATCGCACAACGGAAACCTAATGTGCTCAAAGATTGATCTTCTTCCAGGAAGCGGCGGGTACCGGGGCTGAGCCAGTATGCACGGTCATTCCAGCTACCACCTTTATATACTCTTGATTTATCACTGATCAAAGTAGTGATCCCGTATCCATACGTTGACTGTGAGGCAGTATCTCCATCAAGGTAGTTGATCACGTTTCCGCGTTGATAGTTGCGGCGGTTTTTGCTTTCAGCATCGGTCACATCGACCATCCTTACTCTACCGGTAGTGTCATTGATTTGTGCTTCACCGGTGGTAGGATCTTTATATAATTTCTGGAATTTGTTACCACGCATAGGAGCAGGCATATCATCGTAGTCCAGCGTAGAAAGCGGCCTATATACGTCCTGTACCCATTCGCTAACGTTACCGGCCATATTGTAAAGACCGAACCCGTTAGGATAGAAAGCTGTTACATCAGCAGTATAGAAAGCGCGGTCATTCAAACCACCAGCCACACCGGCATTGTCACCCGAACCACGTTTGAAGTTTGCCAGGAACTGGCCCTGCCAGCTTCCATGACGTGTATCGCGCAAGCCATTTACGTTCTGTGACCAGGGATAGATCTGTTTATTTGATTGCAACTCTTCACCACGTTTACCTTCTTTCAAAGAAGGGCGGGGGTTCTGGTTGATCAAACCATACGCTGCGTATTCCCATTCAGCTTCGAAAGGCAGACGATAATCAGGCAACAGCAAACCGTCTTCCATTGAAACCTTTGTCCTGGGCTGGCCGTTAGCTGTTTTTAAAGGATTGCTTTTTTTCGAAGTAGCTGTCTTACCCGGAGCTGTTTGGTATAATTCGAGCAGGTAAGACTTGGTAGTAAAGTTATTGCTACCCTGTTGTCCCTGTAAGCCCTGCTTGTTGATATAACCTTTTTGTAAAAGGATTCCTTCGTTCACCCTGTCACTTCTCCAAAGACAGAAATCAGTAGCCTGTCTCCAGTTGACACCCACAACCGGGTAGTTATTAAAACCGGGGTGGCGTAAATAATATTCAACGAGCGGTTCATTATAACTCAATTCACTTCTCCAAACCAGGGTATCAGGTAATGCACCTTCAATGATCGGGAGGTTGGCCGGATCGGTGGGGTCAAATACCCTTTGTAACCAAAAAAGATATTCCCGGTAGTGAACGTTAGCTACCTCGGTACGGTCGATATAGAACGACGGAACAGATACACGACGTGGAATATTATTCCATTCATACATCACGTCTTCGTCTGTTTGTCCCATGGTGAACGTACCACCCTGGACGAATACCAGGCCGGGACCAGTATTCTGTTCTTTTGCCTTGGCCACCTGGTAACCACCCATGTTTTTATCATTGTAGTTCCAGCCGGTCATCTCCGACTTATTTTTACTGGAAGATCCTTTCTTGCCGCAGGATGACAAAGCAACCAGCACCGCGAAGGATAACAACAGAATAGCTAAGTTTTTCAAGCTCATTGTTTTTTGCATAAACCTATGAATTGGAATAAATTTAACGCCGGTAAAGGTAAAAATATTGCACCCTGCAAAGATTTTACAACCGGAACTGCGAATATAAATACTTTACCTAGAATCTCTTTTAGCATAAATACTTTTTTTAATCACGTGTATTTACTGCGGAAGAATTGGTAATGAAGCGAAAATGCATAAAGAATGCCACAAGTTTTGATGCATTGATTGAGGTGAAAAGAGGACCGTTTTCCAGCATTAAAAAAAGGATTTGATAGAGGCCTTCGTGACTCCTTCTATCGCCTGCACGGGATTAAATTTCTATTAAATAAGCGGGTGCTGGATGCTAGATGCTTGATGGCGGATACAAGATGCAGCTATTATCCATCAGCTGACATTCAGTAGGGAGCATCCAGCATCTAGCATCCAGTATCCAGCATCCAGAATCCAGTACCCAGCGTCCAGTAGTTGACTTCAGGTTACGGGTTAGACTTCAGGTATTTACACTTATCAGAAATAGCAATAAAAACTGGTTTTAAATACAATAAAAGTTCCGCCTATCCGTTCAAATGTTCTGGAACAGGACGGATGGACCCAATCAAAGATAAAATCGGTCGGAAATCCGTGTTGGAAACAGGTCGTCGTTGCTGTTCCAGGTAAATTAAGAAGGTACGAAATAGCGAAACTGTGATTTTTTAGTTTCACGTAAAATTCAATATTTTAGCCGCTCATTTTACCAAAACTCGTATATATTTACATCCATAACTAAACACTTTCTAATGAGACCAACTGCTTTAAAACTAACTGCCGGAATTCTTCTGATTTGTATTACATGTGCCGGTTTGCAAGCTCAGGATATCAAACCCATCAACGTCGTTACCACAGCTGTTCCTTTTTTGCGTATTTCTCCAGATGCACGCGCAGGCGGTATGGGAGACATCGGTGTGGCCACAGCTCCTGATGCAAGTGCAGGTTTCTGGAATATAGGAAAGGTCGCTTTCAACGAATCCAAAGGCGGTATTGCCGCTACTTATACCCCCTGGCTGAAAGACCTCGTGAACGATGTTTACCTCGCATCACTTGCCGGATATTATAAATTTAATGACAACGAAGCTTTGAATTTATCACTGCGTTATTTCAGCCTTGGTAATATCGAATTTACCGATGGAAGCGGGCAGAACTGGGGTGCTGCAAAACCCAGGGAGTTCGGAGTTGATCTCGGGTATTCCCGCAGGCTCAGTTCCAGGGTAGGTCTCGGCGTCGCTTTGAGATACATTAATTCAAATCTTACCGGTGGCGGTACTACCGTAAGCGGTGTAACGTATAAAGTAGGTAGTTCAGTAGCTGGTGATATCGGCTTTTACTACGATGCTAAAAGTGCAGCAGGCAACGGTTGGGCTTTCGGAGCCACGTTAACTAACCTTGGCGGAAAAATATCTTACACAGATAATGCAGACATGAAAGATTTTATTCCTGCCAACCTGGGCCTGGGAACCGCATGGACAAAGAACTTCAACGATCAGAACAAACTTACATTTGGTCTTGATGTAAATAAATTACTGGTACCTACTCCTCCTGCTACCGACGCACAGGGCAACTTCCCCGATCCTAATGCAGTAGCTAATTACAGGAAGAAAAGCGTGGTAGGAAGCTGGTTCAGTTCATTCGGAGATGCTCCTGATGGTTTCAGCGAAGAGATCAGGGAGTTCCAGGTATCTGTTGGAGCTGAATACTGGTACAATAACCAGTTCTCATTGCGTGCAGGTTATTTCTGGGAAGATAAAACAAAAGGTAACCGCCGTTATTTCACAACCGGTGTTGGTATCAAGTATAATGTTTTCGGTTTGAATTTCTCTTACCTCTTGCCTTCAGGAAGTGGTGTAAGCCGTAACCCATTGTCCAACACGCTCCGTTTTTCAGTGTTGTTTGACCTCGATGGTGGTAGCAGCAATAGCACAAGCAACGATGGTAAGTAATCCATAAACTTCTTAAATAAACGTCCCGGCAACCCCGGGACGTTTTTATTTATATTTACAGGTAAGTTCAATATATGTCATACCGCATTGGACAAGGAGTCGATTTTCATAAACTGGCTGAGGGCCGTGAACTTTGGATAGGAGGGGTAAAAATTCCTCATCACAAAGGGGCTGTAGGTCACAGTGATGCAGATGTATTACTTCACGCCATCTGCGATGCGTTGCTGGGAGCCCTATGCCTGGGCGATATCGGCGTTCATTTTCCTGATACGGATCCTGCTTATAAAAACATTGACAGCAAAATTCTCCTCGAAAAAACGATCGCTCTCATCAGCCGCCAGGGATACGCAATCATCAACATGGACACCACTCTTTGCCTGCAGGCTCCAAAGATTCGGGGCTACGTACCCGAAATGCAAAAGGCTATTGCAACCATTGCCGGCATCGCAACAAAAGACATTTCTATCAAGGCTACTACCACGGAGCAAATGGGATTTGTCGGCAGGGAAGAAGGGTTGATGGCCTATGCTACCGTGCTACTGAAAAAGTTTGAGGTGTGAGTTTCTCGCAACGGCGCAACGGCGCTACGTTTTAGTTTATAAAAGATGTCACGCAATGACTCAGGGTCTCGCTGCGCCGTTGCGCCGTTGCGAGAAAATTGACAAATTAAAATATCGAACAAACTATCTTTGCCCGCATGCCAGCAATTGAAGTCAAGATCGTTAATAAATCTACAAATGACCTGCCTGCATATGCCACTGCAGGTTCCTCGGGCGTGGATGTCAGGGCTTTCCTGGATGGCCCCAGGGTACTCCAGCCTTTTGAGAGAGCGTTAATACCCACTGGTATATTTATTGAGCTACCCCCGGGATACGAGGTACAGGTGCGACCCCGGAGCGGGTTGGCAATTAAGCAGGGTATTACCTGCCTGAATACCCCGGGTACAATTGACGCCGATTACCGTGGAGAAATTAAGATAATCTTAATCAACCTTTCACAGGAAGAACAGGTCATAGACCCGGGTGATCGCATAGCGCAAATGGTTATGCAAAAAGTAGAAAAAATAGAATGGAAATCCGTACCCGAATTGGAAGTGACGGAAAGAAACGCGGGTGGTTTCGGTCATACGGGAAAACAATAACATACGATGAGGTTAGTTCTAGTCATTATAACAGTGGTGTCATTATTATTGCTGGCAGCTTGCCGGTCTACACGGAAGATCCAGACGGCCATTACCAAAAAGGATACGGTAAGTGCGGTAAAGCCATCCCTGCAAACCGGTGTAGATTCATTGTCGTTTATCAGGGAAACGTATGGCAGGATCGCGGCCCAGACAATTTCCTTTACTACTTTTTCAGGCAAACTCGATGTTGACTATGTGGGGGGTGACGGAAGAAAGGAAAATGTAAATGCTACATTGAGAATGTATAAGGATAGCGTCATCTGGATCTCGGTCACAGGCCTGCTGGGGATCGAGGGTTTGCGTGCATTGATCACAAAGGACTCGATCAAGATAATTAATAAACTCGATAAGATCTATACCGGGCGCAGTGTGGCCTATATACAGGAAGTAGCTGGCCTGCCTCTTGATCTCGCGGCTTTGCAGGACCTGTTGATTGGAAATCCTCTTTTCCTGGATAGCAATATTGTTTCTTATAGCCGTTCCGGAAATTCGGTTTCCTTGTTGAGCATAGGATCCCGGTTTAAGAACCTGATCACACTGGTTGATGGCATATTGCATCACAGCAAACTGGATGACAAGGATATTACACGGAATCGCACCTGTGACCTGAGCTATGATGACTATGAAAATAAGAAAGGGGTGAATTTCTCAGCAAAGCGAAGAATAACGGTATCGGAGAAGTCGAAGCTCGATCTCAAGCTCGATTTCAAATCGTATAATTTTAATGAAACGTTAAGTTTCCCCTTTTCCGTGCCCAAGAATTATACATGGAACTAAGGTAAATAATTTATTTTGCGATCTGCCGTTATAAGCATCCCGTTCGCACCCTGTTTTTATTCATCTGAACAAACAATAAACTATGCTAAAACAATTCCTGTTCATCGTTTTATTCTCCGCAAGCACTCTTACCGCCACCTTCGCCCAGACCGGCTCCGATAAAGGCCAGCTGGAAAAAGAGAGACAGGAAATACAGAATGAGTTGAAGCAGATGCAGGACATGTATAGTAACGTCAAAGGCAAAACCAAACTGTCCCTGCGCCAATTAAATATTCTCAAGAAAAAGATCAATCTCCAGGAACGATATATCAATAGCATTAATCGCGAATTAAAAATGATCGATGACGACATTTATCTCAGCAACCTGGAAATATATCGCTTGCAGCGGCAACTGGATACCCTGAAAGCCCAGTATGCAAGAACTATCGTATATGCTTACAAACATCGCAGCAATTACGATTATGTCAATTTTATTTTTTCGGCCAATAGTTTTAATGATGCTATCAAGCGGGTCTCTTACCTGAAAAGCTACAGGGCTTACCGGGAAAAGCAAGTGAATACGATCCTGGAAACCCAACAGCTGATCGCTAAAAGACAACAACAACAGATGGGGAGAAAGGAGCAAAAGAATCTTGCCCTGCAAAGCCAGACCAAGGAAAGGAATGAACTCGATGTGCAGCGGAAAGAGAAAGACGCGGTGGTATCTGAATTGAAATCGCAGGAAAAAGACCTGAGCAAGGAGATAACAGCAAAAAAGAAGCGCGACCGTGACCTGCAGAATGCGATAGCCGCCATTATCCGCCGGGAAATAGAAGCTGCCCGGAAAGAAGCAGAGAGAAAAGCGGCAGAAGATAGGGCAAAAGCACCGGTTACCAGCCCTGCTACGAATCCATCTGTAACTACCAGCAGGCCGGCTACTGCTACAAGGAAACCGGAAAGCTATCTTAATCTAAATGCAAGCGATGTCAAGCTTAATGGTCAGTTTGAACAAAACAAGGGAAAATTACCCTGGCCGGTTGATAATGGTTTTGTCAGCGTGCATTTCGGACCTTATACAATTGAAGGCACTAAATTAAAAGATAACAACCCGGGTGTTACCATCGCCACTCCGAATGCCGGTGGATCCGTCAAAGCCGTTTTTGATGGTGAGGTGGCAGCCATTCACAATTACGGAGATGGTGTGGCAGTAGTTATCCGTCATGGAAAATATTTCACCTCTTATAGCAATCTATCCGGTGTTACCGTCAGCAAAGGAGCAGCAGTAAAAACGGGGCAGGTTATTGGTCGCGTTGGCGAAGCGCAGGACGGCGGAGGCGGCCAGGTTGATTTTATGTTGATGATAGAAAGCAAAAATGTGAACCCGGAATCATGGTTGCATCGCTGATCGCAATGACGATGTCAGGCATCCTGCAGCACTAAAAATCTTTCATACAGCTTTTCGTAAATCGGGACGATATTGGCAATATCGAATTTTCTGGCGTGAGCTGCTGCTTGTTTCTTAAAGAGATTGAGCGTGTCATCATCCTTCAAGATATCAAGGGCTTTCCGGCTCATGCTTAATACGTCGCCCACATGGGCCATATAACCGGTCTCCCCGTCGATATTAATCTCTTTTAATCCCCCGGCATTGCTTGATATCACCGGTACGCCCGCAGCCATAGCTTCCAATGCTGCCAGGCCGAAGCTTTCGTATTCAGAAGGTAAAAGAAACAGGTCGGCGATAGCCAGGATATCTTCCATTTGCTCCTGCTTGCCCACGAAACGGATCTCATCGTCTATGCCGAGGGAGCGGGCCAATTCTTCGGCTGACTGTCGCTCTGGTCCATCTCCGACAAACAACAATTTAGACGGCATCTTTTTCTGGACTTCATAAAAGATCTTGACCACGTCCTGGACTCTTTTCAACTTACGGAAATTGGAAGCATGCAATAATATCCGTTCACCCCCGGGGGCAATCACTTTTTTAAAGGCATCGATAGGTTTGCGGTTGAACCTCTCCACATCCACGAAATTGTAGATAACCTCTATATCTTTCTCGATATGAAAGGTCTTCCGGGTTTCATCCCGGAGGTCATTGGAAACAGCAGTTATGGCGTCACTTTGGTTGATGGAAAAGGCGACCACGGGTGCATAGGTCTTGTCCCGGCCGACCAGTGTTATATCGGTACCATGCAGAGTAGTCACTACGGGTATATGTTTTCCTTCGCCTTCCAGTATTTTTTTTGCCATATATGCTGCGGAAGCATGGGGAATGGCGTAGTGCACATGCAAAAGGTCCAGGTTATTATTTTTGATCACATCTACCATAGTACTGGCCAGTGCGGTCTCATAGGGAGGGTAGTCAAACAGGGGATAGGTGGGCACCTGAACCTCGTGATAAAAAATATTAGGTATGAAGCCACTCAGCCTCACCGGCTGCTGGTAGGTAATGAAATGAACATGGTGTCCTTTTTGAGCAAGCGCTTTTCCTAATTCCGTGGCCAAAACACCACTTCCGCCGAAGGTAGGATAACAAACAATTCCGATTCGCATAAGATCAATTTTCGTCCGACACCTAAGGTAACAGTTTTGCGACAAGAAGGTTTACCGTTTGTATCAAATCTTTGTTGTTTTACATAAATGATGGCAAAATTGGTGGATGCTAGATACTGGATGCTAGATGCAAGATGCTGGATGCTAATTGCACAAATCAACTTCCGGTAAAGTATGTATCCAGTATCCAGTATCAAGCATCCAGCATCCGATATCTATCGTGTAAAAATTTTCAATTATAGCATGACCGTCTGTCTTAAATCATTATTTTCATTTTCCTGTTTCGTTTAACTTTATCAAAATTCATTTACATGAGATCATTATTTCTGGCGGGGCTTTTTTTGAGCATGGCAACATCGGCTTTTGCACAACGGGAAGATTCCATTTTCATAAAAAGTATTTCGGACGAGATCTTTTCAAACGGAAAGGCTTATGATAACCTTCGCGACCTTACTAAAAAGATAGGAGGAAGGCTAACCGGTTCACCGCAAATGGTAAAGGCGGAACAATGGGGGCTGAAGACCATGCAGCTAAGCGGTGCCGATAAAGCCTGGTTGCAGGAATGCAGGGTGCCACACTGGGTAAGAGGAGGAAAGGACCAGGTGATCGCATCATCAAACAAAATGAAAAAAAATCTGAATGTGCTGGCTCTTGGGAATTCAATGGGTACCGGCGCTAAAGGAATAACAGCTGAAGTAGTCATGGTAGAATCTTTCCAGGAGCTGGACGCGAAAAGAGACCAGGTAAAAGGGAAGATCGTTTTTTACAACTACAAGTTCAACCCGACTTTCATAAGTCCATTCCAGGCTTATGGTGACGCAGTAAAATACCGGGGTGGCGGCGCCAGCCAGGCTGCTAAATACGGAGCGCTGGCGGTCATTGTCAGGAGCATGAGTCATAGTACCGACAACTATCCACATACCGGTGCGTTGAGATATGATTCTGCCTATGCAAGAATCCCCGCAGTGGCCGTAGGTCTGAAAGATGCAGACTGGTTAAGCGGGGAATTAAAGAACAAAAATGTTTCAGTCTACCTGAAAACAAACGCGAAGTTCCTCCCCGATACTACGGGGCATAATGTGATAGGAGAGTTGATAGGTTCGGAATTCCCTGATCAATATATAACCGTCGGGGGGCACCTTGACTCATGGGATCCTGCCGAAGGGGCACATGATGATGGGGCCGGCGTTGTACAGACTATAGAAATACTAAGGACATTCAAGGCGCTGGGATATAAACCAAGACATAGCATCCGCTTTGTTTTATTTGCGAACGAAGAAAATGGACTGAGAGGCGGAAACAAATATGCGGAAGAAGCGAAATTGAAAAACGAAAAACACATTTTTGCGCTTGAGAGCGATGCCGGTGGTTTTACACCAAGAGGCTTTGGATTTAATGCAACCGACGAACAGGTAAGAAAAGCTCAGACCTGGAGCAGCCTGTTGGAGCCCTATGGGGGAGGCAGTTTAGCCAAAGGTGGTGATGGTGCTGATATCGGTCCTTTACAAAGAGCTTACGGTATCCCTGCTGCAGGACTACAACCAGATGCGCAACGCTATTTCGACTATCATCATGCAGCAAACGATGTATTTGAGAATGTAAATAAAAGAGAACTGGAATTGGGCGCGATCAATATGGCAGCGTTGATTTACTTAGTGGACAAATATGGATTATAGGGACTGATGCTGGATGCTGGATGTTGGATGCTGGATGTTCGTGACTTTGAACTCGGTACTCCGCACTGCGCTCTCCGCTCTTCGATCTGCCACTATTTCAGCAGGCTGCTGATTGCGCTATGAACTTTCTTGAAAGGAAATGATTCAACAGCCTCTAACATCTGTCTTTTTATTTCTTCCGTAGCCAGGTAGCCGATACTTCCTTCGTGGGTATGATGTAGCTGGGTACTGTCCGAGAAATTTCCTGCCTCGATGTCCATACCTACTTTTTTATAGGCATCCCGGAAAGGCATTCCCTGCAAAACGAGTTTGTTTACTTCTTCCACGCTAAATAAATACTTATACTTTTCATCAGCCAGGATATCTTTTTTTATTTCCACGTTCGACAACATCAGGCCGGCCATTTCTATACAATTCTTTAGCGTTTTAAAAGCTGGAAACAAATGCTCCTTTATTAACTGGAGGTCGCGATGATAACCGGAGGGTAGGTTGGTCGTCATCATCATAATCTCGTTAGGTAAAGCTTTGATGCGATTGCAATGGGAGCGGATCAGTTCAAATACGTCCGGGTTTTTTTTATGTGGCATGATGCTGCTGCCAGTGGTTAGTTCGGCCGGGAAGCTGATAAAACCAAAATTCTGGTTGAGGAATAAACAAGCGTCCATGGATAATTTAGCCAGGGTGTCGGCTACATTGGCCAGGGCTGCGGCAACAATCCGCTCTGCTTTTCCCCTTCCCATCTGTGCATAGACAACATTATAATTCAGATCTTCAAAACCCAATAGTTTAGTGGTCATCGTCCTGTTGATAGGAAAAGATGAGCCGTACCCCGCAGCTGATCCAAGAGGATTTTTATTTACCACATCATAGCC
>DASSFT010000206.1:0-3737 GCA_035694045.1 Chitinophagaceae bacterium | reverse complement strand
TCACAACCTTTCTTGGTACCGGTGAGATGCAAATGTTCCCGCAGGAAATCGAGTAAAGTCACCCGTGGTTCAACATCCAACTTATGCGCCATGCCATTGACTTCTATCTGCAGGGGTATCTTTTCAAACAGGCCGGCGATCTTTTCATCATTTTCTGCGGCTTTTACAATTACCGGGGAAGCTGCTGCCAGGGCAGCAACAGCCGTTGTCTGCTTCAGGAAGTTTCGCCGGCTTTGAGAATTGCTTTTGCAGGTTGGGTTTTCCTCTTGCATAAAGTAATAGTATTTGAAGTTTGCCGGCAGGCTTAATTAACCGGCACAATGAATTGCCGGTTAAATTTACTTCTTCCGGTAAGCCGGAAAAAATTATTATTGATTAACTGCAGTCTGCTGTGAAGAGGAGACGTTTTGCAAATATGTCTCGTCGGTGGTATTTACACCCACTCTCGATGCTTTTAGGCCGCTTACACCCTGCAGTTCTTCCAGGTCAAGATATTCGAGATCGTCGTATAAGATCTTTCTTTCCTGAAGGTGTTGGATATAAGAAATGTATTCGTCTGCATCTTTCTGGTTGAAATAAATGAGAGCGATCTTACCCGGCTGTGTCAACCTTTCCCGCGAATTCCTGAGAGTTACCTTGTCTATTCTTTTTTTAATAATATGATAACGGATATTATAACCACCTTCCACATCAAATCTTCGCTCGTCATTCCGGAAACTGATATCAATTGTATTGGAATAGATAAAAATAAGCTGCGTGGTTTCCAGCGGCACTTCGATCTTGGGAAGTAAAGCGGCAGATAACTTGGCTATAGCCGCCATGGAAGTAAGCTGCCAGAGACGGAGATTCTTCAGGTAAACAACATCAAAAAGTTTATCCGGGGAAATAGATTGACCGATATAAATATCATATTCCACACCATCTGTCCTGAATTTTTCAAAATAACAGGGATATGCTCTCTGCAGTTCAGCATTCATCAGGTCGAGATAGTTATTCACGGCATTGTTGATCACCTGCATCGAATCTTCCAATTGCTGCCTGTACATCCAGGCCTTTCCTTTCCCCGGTTCGATGACTTCGAAATAGGCATTTATTACGGGGCTGAGGGCAGGATTGGCTTCTTTGAAATGACTGAGAAAAGGATGCGCTTCTTCAACCAGGAATTGATTCAACCGGATCTCGTCATTGGTCGTAAAAATTCCCTGGATTGTATTCTGCCATTTGTTGCACTTGAAAATGAACTCATCGATGAGGCCAAACCCGATCTTTTCCTTCAATGCCCGAAATACTTCCTGCAACCGGTCAAATTGATATTGCAGGTCAGCCAGCACCGCCCGGTTACGTTCAAGAGTTGAATTCCTGATATCCACGGCGCCATACAAAGGATAAACACTTTTAAAGCCTATCTTCTGCACTTCAGCCGGCTTCCCCTCGAGCCTCGAACGATAAATATAATCCCAGGCAGCTTCATTGAATTTCCATTGCACGGAAGGTTGTAACGATGTGAACTTGTCGCGGATCGTGTCATAGATCCTGGTTTCAAACTCTTCCACGCTGTTGTCCATCAGCTGAGCGATCAACGGCATGGCCAATTCTATTCTGGCAAAAATTCTCTCATCCAGCAGGCCCTTGCGTTTGGTGTAAACTTCAAATGAGCCCGTCAGTTTGTTATTGAAATATACGGGCAACAACGCATATGATTTCAGCCCGGCTGTTCTTAATAATTCGCTCACCAGGTGTGTCGGAGCCCCGGTTGATTCAAGGTCCGGGAAAGAAATAACCTTCGGGTTCGCAATAAACTTTTCTATAAGAGGGACAAAGAAATTCTTATCTTTTCCCTGTTCCCTACCTATTGTAAAAATGATGCTGTGACAATACGCATCTATATCCTCCACCAGTTTATTATTTACCCGGAATAAGGGTAACAAGGTAAATTCCAGTTCATTTGAACCTGTGATCGATTTCAGTGACTGAACAACCTGTTCATAACTTGCTTCATCGATTTTACCATGGCTATTGACCAGGATATCCTTAATCTTTTCAACCGCGTACTCGGTCGTCACCTCCGTAATTGTAATGATTGAAAAACCTGAAAAACGGAAGAGATTGAATGGTAATTTCTTTTCCAGGGCTTCCACGATGACTTCGTCAGAGAGATTGCCGTGCCATAACTCGGGGCTGAGTTCAGGTAGCGTCTGTTCAGCTGTTACCCTCACAAATCTTGTGTCCAGGTTGACACGATAGTATTTGACAAGTGAGCATTCCTTGTCATATACTTTATGAATCATTTCAGCCTTTTTGTTGGATTTGAAATTATAGAACTCATCCAGCAGGAATGAGTACAGCGTCGCGCTTCTTTCACGGTGTAAATGTTTGGTGTCGGGAAAAATCGCCGGCTTCACCAGTTGCGTATCCGATTCTTTAGGTGATTCGGACAAAAGTTGATAGAGAGGATCGGAGCCATAAAAGATAGCAGGAGTCACTGGTACGGAAAGACCCCAAAGCACATTTTTTTCATCTTCTACCACAGTGGACAAAACGATATATAAAAGATCAAGCAGGTCTTTATACTTGCCTGTATCCTCTAATTTAACTTCACCTTCCAGTTCGGGATATTTTGCAAAGCGTTGGAGAACCAGCTGGTAAATCTCCGTTTTAATGCTACGGGTGTCATTCTTTCGCTCCCGAATGTAATCCAGGAAGGGTTTAAATGTAAGCGTAATGGCGGGCCTTGGTATCGCCGGGTCATATATATCGGGAATCGAAAGGATCTTATGTTGCATACGATCAAGTATTAATTAGCAATTCACCTTTGGTAAATGGAACAGTGGCTAGTTGCATGATTTGGGTCCTTCAAAACCTGAAACCCATTGTGAAATTCGGATACCAACCCTCCACGGAGTAGCCGGCAACCAACTGCAAAACTACTAATTGTGCGGGAGCAAAATAAAATCCGCCACCGATCCCGTTATGCCATTTGTGGGAATCTTCATTTTTTTCCCAAACCCGGCCGATATCATAGAAACCGGTGAAACCGAACTGCCCGGGCAGGATATAACTGGCAAATTCTGCGAGCTTTATTCTTAATTCGAGATTATTATAGATAGAATGCTGTCCTGCAAACCGGTATTGGCGATAACCCAGCAAATTTTGATGACCGCCCAGGAATAATGACTGGTAAAAAGTTGTATTGCCCAACGTAATACCTCCGCCAAATCTTTCACTAAGCACGATGGTTTGAGCAAGATTCAACGATTTATACAATGCTACCTCGGGGATGACCTGGATGAATGACTTGGAATAACTGTTCAGCCCCATATATCCCTGGACACGTATATTAACATACGAGCCCCAGCGGGGCAACAGGGGATGGTTTTTCCTGTTCCTTGAGAAATTGATCACAAGTCCCAGGTGTGTCTTGGCCTTGTCGATAGTGCTGCTGTCATACGAACCTATCAGAGAAGGATTGGAAATAAACCTCCCTTTGTTTTCCTCCGGGTCGTAAGAATAATGTTGCAGGGAAGGGCCGATGCTAAAAAATAGATTCCTGTCACCTCGCCACCGGATTGCGGGATCAGCCTGGTACAGAGTAAACCGGGCCCGGTAGTATTTCTTAAAATTTTCGATTTTTTCGAATTTGGTTTCATTTCCACGCCCGAAAAAATTCTGCGTGTTATTGGGAGCCCTCGCAGCCAGTTGCAGGATAAAATCGGGTCTGCCATTATTACCCAGCCACT
>DASSFT010000205.1:0-6463 GCA_035694045.1 Chitinophagaceae bacterium | reverse complement strand
GTTCGATTTTGTGGCTATCAGCTGCCATGCATTTTGAACCAAATTATATATATCATGTTTACAACAGGGGAAACAACAAAACCCGAATCTTTTTCAACAATGGTAACTATCAGTATTTGCTCGAAAAAATCAGAAAGGAATGGCTGAAATATTGTGAGATTTTGTGTTATTGTCTAATGCCCAACCACTTTCATTTTGTATTATTGCCAACTGCAAATGGGTGTGAAACACTGGTTCTGGATAAGAAGATGTCTCACCTTCAAAATCTCTCCAAATCTATTGGTAAAACATTGAGTTCATATACAACGGCAATAAACATTCAGAACAAAACAATAGGCAATCTATTTACAAAGAAAACGAAAGCGAAATGTCTCACGGACTTGCCCATTGACTCCCCCGCGTTCTGTGTGACGCAATACATGTTAAATTGTTTTCATTATGTTCATCTTAACCCTTTTGAAGCTGGTCTCGTAAAACAACTGGGAGATTGGCCGTTTTCTTCGTGGCCAGACTATTATCAGCGGCGTCCCGACAGCATGTGCAACATTGAAAAGACAATACAGTTATTTGGCATTTCAAATATCGAGGCTTTTAAAGACAAATTTGGGGTTAACACGGAGTTAGTGAAGCTGATCTGGTAATGGGTCAGGCCGTCTGTAACGGCCGGACCCATTCGTCAACGCATTTTCAATATCTTTGCGGCCATCAGTTGACAAAAAATACATGCATGCTCAAAAAAGCCGCTTCCATTGATCTCACCGACAGTTTCGAAAAAATTCCCGTCAAAATATTCCCCGATCTGAACGAAGGCTCAAAATTTGTCGCCCAACAGATCGCCGACCTGATCAGGGAAAAACAGAAGAGAAAAGAGAAATGCGTGCTAGGGCTTGCAACAGGATCTACTCCCCGATCGCTGTACGCCGAACTCGTACGCATGCATAAAAAAGAGAAGCTGAGCTTTAAACATGTAGTCACCTTCAATCTCGACGAATACTATCCGATCGATAATAACGCCCTGCAGAGTTATAACCGGTTCATGCGCACGCATCTTTTCAACCATGTCGATATCAATCCTAAAAACATTCATATTCCCAACGGGGAAATCTCAAAGGAAGATATTAAGGCGCATTGTCTCGACTACGAAAGAAAAATACAACAGGCAGGCGGGATTGACCTGCAAATACTGGGAATTGGTAACAATGGCCATATCGGTTTCAATGAACCAGGCTCGAGTATTCATTCCAAGACAAGATTGATCACGTTGGACAATTCAACCCGCATAGCCAATTCCTATGAGTTTGCCAATATCTCACAGGTGCCTCGGCTGGCTATCACAATGGGGATCAGCACGATCCTGAAATCGAAAAAGATCATCCTGATGGGTTGGGGGCAGGCTAAAGCCCCGGTGATCAAAAAAGCCGTGGAAGATGATGATACGGAGTTTGTCCCTGCCTCTTTGTTACAGGGTCATGACGATATAACATTTGTTGTAGATGAAGCTGCAGCCGCTGAGTTAACAAGAAATAAATCACCCTGGCTTACGGGTGATTGCGACTGGACACCCAAAATGATCAAACGAGCCGTGGTCAATATGGCTTTGAAATTAAAGAAACCTGTTCTCAGCCTGACAAACAGTGACTATAATGAATACGGGTTAAGCGATCTCCTGGTCGAAAAAGGCGATTCCTACCAAATCAACCTCGAAGTATTTTATATGCTTCGCGACACAATTACCGGTTGGCCCGCCGGCAAACCTAATTCCGTAATACCCGGTCATCCTGAACGCTCGGAACCTTATCCCAAACGAGTGATCATTTTTTCTCCCCATCCTGATGATGATATTATCAGCATGGGTGGAACGTTTCATCGTTTGCATGACCAGGGCAACGATGTGCATGTTGGTTACCAGACATCCGGCAACATTGCAGTAACAGATGAGTTTGTCACCCGGTTCCTGGATTTTGCAGTTGGCTTTGAAGAAATAGCCGGCATTGATACCAGCAAATCCGGGAAGATATTGACGGACGCAGAAAAATTCCTTTCCCGTAAAAAATCAAACCAGGTAGATACCAAAACTATTCGTGATATCAAAGGGCTGATCCGCCGCTGCGAAGCAAGAGCGACCTGCCGATATGTTGGCATCAAAGATGAAAATATTCATTTTCTCAATCTTCCTTTTTATGAAACGGGGACTATTGAGAAAAAACCGATGAGTGAAAAAGATATAAAGATCACCATTGACCTTTTGCGCGAAGTAAAGCCCCACCAGGTCTATTGCGCCGGTGATTTTGCTGACCCTCATGGCACACACATCGTTTGCTTTCATGTTGTGCTGGAAGCATTAAAACGCATCAAGGCCGCCGGTGATTCATGGATCGATGATTGTTGGCTCTGGTTGTACAAAGGAGCCTGGCAGGAATGGAACATCGAAGAAATAGAAATGGCCGTGCCGATGAGCCCCGACCAGGTGCTGCAAAAGCGTTTCGGCATTTTTATTCACCAGTCTCAAAAGGACATGGTTCCCTTCATGGGTAGTGATTCAAGGGAATTTTGGCAACGGGCCGAAGAAAGAAATGCTGACACTGCTTCCTTATACGCCGATCTCGGTCTTACCCATTATGCGGCGATGGAAGCATTTGTACGATGGATGTATTGAGTGCAAAATCTCAAGAAACAAATTCCAAGAACCATCCCGAAAGCTATCGGGAAAATCTCAAAAATTAAGAACTAAATAAACTGAAAAATTTAAATTAGAAATTTCAATACCGATCCTTTCCGACATGTATTAGATTTCGTTCTTGATGCCTGGTTCTTATTTTGGGTTCTTATCTCCCGATCCTTCACTTCGCCCTGGACTATCGGGATGGCCTTGGTTTTTTTGTACTAAGTAAAAGTCCCTGCACACAACTGCCGCGTATCCAACAACCTTCAGATAATAAAATTTGTTCAAATAGCTTTATATTTTATTATTTCCAACTTGCATTTTATTTGTCCCGCCAAAGTGGCGGGATTGGTGCTTGGTTCTTGTTATTTTTATTAATTATCTTCATAAAAAATTTACACCACTATGGCCTTATTTAAATCAGGCAACCCCGCCTTACAGGAAAAAGCTTATGATGGAACCATTTTCCAGGGTTTAACGACCGGGCAGGAAATGACCATCAAGGGAACCATCAACAGGTTCGGCATTCTTTTTATGCTGATGCTTGCTTCTACTCTTTTTGCATGGACACAGTTTCAAAAAGGAGGCAACCCCATGCCTTTTATGTGGACTGGCGTGGCAGGAATATTCATTATTGGTTTGGTGATGGCATTTAAGAAAGACTGGTCACCGGTTTTGGCTCCTGCATATGCAATCGTACAGGGTTTGTTTGTAGGTTCCGCTTCGGCAGTATATGATTTTGTCTATAAAGCTAAATATCCCGGTCTTGTTGCCCAGGCTGTTGGACTCACATTGGTTGTCGCTTTAGTGATGTTTGTTCTCTATAAAACGAGGATCATTAAAGTAACCGAAAAATTCAGATCGGTAATTATCATCGCCACTGCAAGCGTAATGATATTTTATCTCATTCAATGGATCGGATCAATGTTCGGAGCTACTATCGGTGCATTTACGAGCGCTAGCACACCTCTGGGTATTGGCTTTTCAGTGGTCGTGGTTTGTTTGGCTGCTTTAAACCTCCTGCTCGATTTTGACCTGATAGAAAAAGGTGCAGAAAAAGGAGTTCCGAAATTCATGGAATGGTATAGCGCGGCCGGCTTGTTGTTTACGCTTGTTTGGTTATACCTTGAAATTCTCCGCCTGCTATCCAAGATAAACAGGAATTGATTTATCATAAATTTTGTAAAGGTCCCGCCAACCCAGGCGGGATTTTTTATTTGATCGATCCCGGCTCTTTTTTCGGATCATCATTTATTGTTGGGTTTATTTCAGGTACCGGGTCATCAATAAATTCATTCATGTAGATCTTAAACAAAAGCAGAAGGTAGCTGATCAGCAGTGGTCCGAATATCAGCCCGATGAATCCAAATAAACCCAGGCCGACGATAACACCCAGGATCGTAGTGACTGGATGAACATCGCCTATTCTTTTCATCAATGTGATCCTCGCCAGGTAATCAATTTGGCCGACAACAATTATGCAGTATAACAACAGCCCTGTAGCGGGCCAGGTCTGCCCGGTTGCATAAGTATAGATCACGAGCGGGACCCAGATGATCATTGTTCCGATGACAGGGAAAAAAGCAAACACGGCGGTAAGGAAGCCCCAGAGCGGCCATTCGTTAACTCCGAAAATAAAATAACCCAGCGTAGCAGTCAGTCCCTGGATGATCGAGATGAGAGGTATGCCCAATGCATTCGCCTTGATCATCTTCTTGGTCTCGGAGGCCAGCATATTTATATTTTCCTGTTTCAATGGTATGATGCGATTGAGCATTCTTTCTATTTCCCTGCCATAATAAAGCATATAGTACAATACAAACAGCATAATGGTCAGGTTGGTGATCAGTGCCACTGTACTGTTTAAAATTGTGGGTATAAAAGCTGAAAGTTTGCTTAATGAACTGGTGACTGAAGTTTCGGAAACCAGGGTTATTCCAAGCTTTTGCTGAACAGTAACAATAGAATGTTTCGCCGCATCGATCATTGCTGTAGGATCATCGAGGAATGCATTGATCTTAGGACTTATCAGCATGACAGCGATAAAAACCGGGAGACCTATCAGTAGCAGGTAATAAATGATAAAAAGACCGGCCGCCCAGCCTTTTTTCCATTTCCGGTTATAAATAAGATGAAAATAATTGCCCCGGCTTAAGATGTAAAGTGTTAATGCACCCAGCAGACCCGGCAATAAACCGTAAAGCTCTCTTACAATAAGATAGCCGAGAAGAATAATGATGGTCAGGAGAAGGACCTGCTTTATCCGGTTATTGAAACTGGGCATAGATAAAGATAAGACAATACTGATTTTTATCGTACGGACCTGATCTCTTTCAAAAAAGAAGCCGATTTCGGTAATGCCTGGTTTGAGAACATAATCTCACGTCGCCCCGCCATTTGGCTGGACAAAGGCGCAACATATCCACCCGCATAGTAATATCGTCGTTGCGTCGCTGTATCGTGGCGAGAAATTAAATTGACTAACCGAATCTTTCCACATTAAAAGGAGCGATGTTCATGCTGGGCATTTTGCCGTTTACAATTTCCTCTACCAGTTGGCCTGTACCGGCGCCCAGGCTCAATCCCAGCATTGCGTGACCCGTTGCTACGACCACATTGTCCCATTTCTTAACCTTCCCGATATAAGGCAGGCCGTCGGCGGAACAAGGCCGGTACCCATACCAAACTTGTTCTTTAACCGGCATCGGTACATCAAACTCCGGGTAAAACCGTTTTACCGAGTTCAATATTCCCTTTACCCGGTTCATCCGCGGTGGTTTTTTTGTGGAAGTAATTTCCATGGTGCCACCGAAGCGTATTTTATTACCATCCATAGGTGTGATGGCTACCCTGCCTTCCATCAATACGGCGGGATAGTTCACTTTGTACGGTGAATTCTCCAGCGTAACAGAATAGCCGCGGCCGGGGACTAGCGGTATTTTGAGGTCGATAAGAGAAGATACTTCCCGGCTCCAGGCGCCAGTCGCTATGATGACCTGGTCGGTTTCGAAGCTTTTGGTGGCTGTGATAACTTTTGTTACCCTTTTATTATTTTTCTCAAATCTGATCACCTCTTCGTTGGGGATAAGCTTTACACCCAATTCCTGCAGTCGTGTGATAAGACCCTTCATTAATTTATTCGGGTAAAGATGTGCATCGCATTTAAAAAGTATGGCTCCTTTGCCATTGATCTTTGTATGTGGTTCAAGGCGCTGCAATTCTTCGTAAGAAAGCAACTCGGTATCCGATAACCCGAGTTCTTTTGCTTTTTCAACGGTGTGCACCGCATGTTCAGCCTTCTCATCTGTCTGGAAGATCTCCAGCAACCCTTTGTGTTCGTATGAAAAATCAAACTCCTTCAACCACTTCACATATTCCTGCTGGCTCAATAAGGCGATATCCCGCAATGGAATGGCAGAATCCTCCACATTTTTCCTGGAAGCGCTGCGCATAAACTTCAGGGCCCAGTCGATCAATGCACCATTTAATCTTGGTTGAATATAGAAAGGGCTTTGGGAATTCCACATCAGTTTTAAACCCTGCTTAACGATGCCGGGCGAGGCGAGCGGAATAAAATGACTTGGGCAAACATAACCGGCATTACCATAAGAACAATTGTCCAAAAAATCGCTTTTATCCAAAACGGTAACATCCCAACCTGAATGTTTCAAATACCAGGCGGAGCTTAAGCCGACAATACCGCCTCCCACAATAATTACTTTAGCCATTCTTTTCTCTAAGCTTTACGATTACTTATAACTTATAACTTACAATACCTGGAACCCATACGCATACGGATCA
>DASSFT010000204.1:0-3197 GCA_035694045.1 Chitinophagaceae bacterium | reverse complement strand
GAGCAGCAAGACTGAAACTAATCGTAATGAATCCTGCCAGGCAACATACCCTGACCAATGATGTTCTCATAGATGAATTTATAAGTGATTATTTTTAATACCGTTCTATTTCATGGTCATGGTTAGTCGGTTCAACAGATTATTTTTTAGGCTCGATCCAGTAAGGATCCAGTTTCAATTGATCAATGACATATTTTATGACGTATTGCGCCTTAACGCTGTTTCCGGCTTCATCCAGTGGAGGAGACACTACTGCTATCCCAAACTTACCCGGGAATACCGCCAACAAACCACCACCTACGCCGCTTTTGGCAGGAAGACCTGTATTAAACAGCCAGATACCAGAGTTGTCATAAAGACCTGCTGTAGCCATCACCGGCAATGTGTACATGACAGTCTCCTGGCTGACTACTTTCTTTTTTGTAATGGGATTTACACCGCCGTTGGCCAGTGTGGCGGCCATTGTAGCAAGATCCTTTGCATTGACATTAAGAGCGCACTGTTTGGTATAAATGTCGGTTGACTGAACAGGGTCGAAATACATTCGGCCATAAGCATACAGCAGATGGGCGATAGCCTGGTTGCGAAGATTGTCGCCGGCTTCGCTGATGTATACGGGTATATTTAATGAAAGCTGCCTTCCGGCGAAATCACTTTGGACCTGTACGATTTTTTTCCACTTCGCGGCAGAATCTGCGCCAGAGATAAGGCTGGTAGAAGCAATCGCACCAGGGTTCACCAATGGGTTAATTTCTTTTCCTTTCTGCATTTCTACAGCAACGATCGAATTAAAACGCATACCGGTTGCATCTACGCCGATCTTGTCCATTACTGCCTTGGCTCCCTGTTCTTCGATAACCTGTGCCATTGTAAATACTTTGGATACACTTTGGATCGATACCATCGAGGTGATATCGCCTTTAGTAAATACCTGGCCGTCGGCAGTTACAACTGCAATACCGAAAATATTGGGATCCACCTGTGCCAGTTCCTTTATGTAGTCGGCATTTTTACCTTCTTTTATATCCTTGTATTTATTGTATGCGTCGTTCAGTACTTTTTCAATTTTTTCCTTGGTGATAGGAGTACTGGTTGCTCCACCCTGGGAATAGGTTTTGCAGGAAACAAGCAGGATCAATAAAAGAGAGAACAATGATGTTCCCGCACAGGCCCGGAAATTATATTTCATAACATAGCATTTAATAAATTGGATAATTAGTTTCCTTTAAAGAAAGTGTGGGAAAAATTATACTTGAAAGTTGCCTGGACCTTGGTGATCGAAGTGGTCCAGCCGTCCTTGAAATTTTCGCGGTCTCCCCACTGAAATTCGATAACCATCATTGCGTTCTTAACCGGGTAATAAGCCAGGTTGGCGATGGCATATTGTCCTTTATGAAAAGCATCATCTCCCTGCCCATCTGAATTGTCAATATCGAGCATGGAATAGCCGAGGGAGCTGCTGAATTTGTCATTCCAGTTTATATCCAGGAAAGCTACGGCGCCGGTCACCGGTAATGCAATACCTTCTATTGGCCTGGTTGTGTTACCGGGATTGTTTTTGATGCCGACATCTACCGGTGCATCGTTCATATAGTTTTCTACTCCTTCCCCATATAGTGCTGATCCCCGGAAAGTGCATTTTTTCCCTATTTTAATATTGGTGCTGAGATTGAGTCCCCATCCCGTTGCATCACCTGAAAGGTCAGGGGGATTTGGATCGAGATCTTCCCATTCCATCCTGCGTACTATACCCGCGAGTTCGATATAACCCCACTTGAACGCATGCCTGTATTCTGCGGACAGATCAGGAAGGGGAAATCTTGGTTTCACATTCTGCAGTTCGACGCGATCTGCATAATTTCCTGCATCAGCGCTGGCACCAGGTCTTTCCAATGCAATTGTCAAACGCGTATCGCCCTGGATCGGCATAAAACGAACCTGCACATTCCGAAAGAAAGCCATTCCATTGGGCCCCCAGTACTCGACCGTATTGGGAAATACATCTATGTCCATGAACGGGCTCCAGTACTGGCCTGCGCCAAATTTTCCCAATTCCCCGTATGCGTGCCGTAAACGGATAGTAGTTTGACCCGCATCTACTCCGGTACCAAACATTTCAAATTCGAAATGGGTCTTCAATTCACCCAGTGGTGTTTGAAAATAATTTTTGAAACCGAGCCTTGTCTGGCGAACGGAAAAGAAGAAATTTCCATCGGTGCCATACTGGTTTTTGAATGACGGTAATTTGGTCGGACGAACCACATCATACCAGTCCGGGTGGATCTGGTCGAAATTATAACCGGCATCCATCATAATAAAGCCATAGATCTCCATGGCTTTTTTCTTGTCTTCGTCCTGCGCCGCCAGAGAGCCGGTGAGGATAATGGCTATAGCAATAAGACCGATCTTTTTAAATAGCCCGATAGGGACATGTGTAATGAGAGTATTGTTGTCTGGATGTATTGCTCTTTTCATACACTGAGGTTTAAATTAGTATTTAGCCTTCCGATACATTATAACCTGTGACCGACAGTGAGAATAAGAAAACATCATAGCTCAACAAACAGCTCAGCCTGAAACCGTTGACCGGTTTCCCCTTAAAGACACTTTAAAATGAAATACTCCGCCAACAGGTGTAGAGAAACTTGCTCTCATTAACCAAAAACTGGCTCTATGGGCGGGAGCAGGAGAAAAACTGCAGGCCGGCCAGATAGGAATCAAATGAAATCTTTAATAATGCGGGTGTATCCAAACGGACGGACTACTTTCCGTAAATTTCCAGCATCTTCTTAAGGTCCTGTAAGGTGTTGATCTCCGCCACGGTTTTGTCTTTTCTCCAGCGGTTAATACGTGGAAATCGCAGGGCCACGCCCGATTTGTGTCGGTTGGAAGCAGCAATGCCTTCAAAGGCTATTTCAAAAACGAGTTCAGGCTTTACTGTTCGGACAGGTCCAAATTTTTCCAGTGAGTTGCGCTTGACAAAATGATCCACCTGCGCAAATTCCTTATCGGTGAGACCGGAATAGGCCTTGGCAAAACTTACCAGGTTTTCCCCATCCTTTACGGCGAATGTATAGTCGGTATATAGATTACTTCGCCGTCCATGTCCTTTTTGTGCGTAGATCATGACGGCATCGACTACAAGCGGGTCTATTTTCCATTTCCACCAATCGCCTCTTTTTCTTCCAACCTGGTAG
>DASSFT010000203.1:0-2373 GCA_035694045.1 Chitinophagaceae bacterium | reverse complement strand
TTCTTTCTATCCCGATGCCGTTGTCCCTGACTGAAAGGATCATCCTGTCTTCTGTTCTCCGCGTAGTGACTATTATCTCCGGTTGTTTTGAATACTTGACTGCGTTATCCAGCAAGTTGATGATGACGATAGTCAGGTAACCTTTATTTGCCATCAGGAGCGGATCTTCAGCATGCAGGTCAAGAATGATCTTTGCCTTTCTTTCTTCTATAAGAGGAGCCAGGTTATTGACTGCTTCATTTACCACTTCGTGTATATTCACTTTTTCTTTGGTAAAATGCAACTGCCTTGACTCCGTATAGGCAAAGTTCAGGAGTTTTTCGGTCTGGCTCTGCAGGTAAGCAGCCTGGTATTCTACAATACCTGCATAGGTGGCGAGTTTATCCGGTTTCTCAATGATAGCCGGGTTTTTTAAAACATCGGCAGCCAGGCTGATAACCGAAACCGGAGTTTTAAATTCATGGGTGAAATTGTGAATGAAATCCTTTTGGGTTTCATTCAGGAACTTTTGGCGGTAGAAATAATAAAGCCCGCCACCAAAGAGGATCAACACTACCAGCAGAATGGCGCTGCTGATGATCCAGAAATCCATTTTGCTGATGATATATGGACGCCTGTTGGGAAAATACAGCACAATATGATCGTAAGGACGGGATGCGGCCGGTATTGCCGACAGGTGTTTTCCGCGAGTCGCTGCTGATCTCAGTATCGTCGTATAGATATATTGTTTTTGGCTGGCACTATAAATTCCGAGGTAGCAATCCGTGAATATTTCAAAATCCTCCAGTTCGTTTTGAATGTAGCTGGCCAGCGAATCTTTATTGACCGGTAACGTGATCCGCGCAACATAAAGGTGCATTTCCGGGCTTTCTATCAATTCATTCAGGTAGGAACTGTTATAGTTACTCACCGCCATTTTTTCGTATACGCCCTTGATAGCGATGATCACGCTTTGGTCAAATTCCTTTTGTTCCTTGTTGTATATTTTCTTTAACCACACCAATTGGAAAACCAGGATTGCTGCAATGACCAGGGTACTGATAAATATACCCAGCCGGATAGTGGATGACCGTATAAAGTACGAGGCCATAGAAAACGAAAAGGGAAAGGTAGTCGATTTAGATGCCATATGAGTAAAAAAGACGATCCCCTTGGCAGGAACCGTCTTTGCCGAAACCACTAACCATTATAACCGTTAAATGCAAATGGCGGACACGGATCTCTTTTTTCTATTTTTGTTACTGCTTTTTGATAAACGCTTTCTGACCGCTAATTTGAAATTTTCATTTTTCTAAATCTAAAAAAAACGGCTGCTTAACTGCACGTTAACAGCCTTTAACAGGACGTATCTATCACCAGGAAAACGGGTTAATCCTGTTATTTTTTTGAAGATGAACAATAACTTAGCACAACCGGCGTCTACATCGATTGTATGAAACCACAACAAAGATTATTTACCGCCCTTTCCTTTATTATTTGCGGGTTGTTTCTGCAAAAACCTGTTGCGATATCTCAGTCTTCTCCGCTAGCCGGGTTTTCTTCGGCCTGGAATGATGCCCGGTTTCTAAAATGCAATACCGCGGCCAATACAACCTGCCTGAGCAAAGAAGAAAAAGATATTATTTATATTCTCAACCTGGCCAGGACCGACCCCGCATTGTTTGCCAATACCGTTGTTGATAAATATCCCGGTTTTCGCAACAAGCTTTCTCTTAAAGACCTGCCTGAATACAAATCCCTACTGGATACTTTACGTCTGATCAAACCACTTCCTTTACTGAATCCGGATTCTCTTTCCTTTGAAAGCGCAAAATGTCATGCTATCTCTGCAGGCAGCCTGGGCTATGTGGGACATGAACGCAAAACTGAACAGTGCAAACGCAATAAGCACCACCAGGGTGAATGTTGCCAATACGGTTACAAAGATCCTTTGCAAATATTAATGGCGTTGCTGATCGATGAAAATGTGCCTTACCAGGGTCACCGCTTTCTTTGCCTCAGCTCATACAAAAAAATTGGAGTATCCATTCAGCCGCATAGCAGCTATGGTCATAATACTGTAATTGATTTCTATTTCTGACACTTCCCAATAATACATAGCATCTCAATTTGGCCACAGAGAACCGCAGAGGAGTCGCAGAGAGCCGCAAAGAAAGGCAACTCTGTGGCTCTTCTTCGACCAGCTCGCTGTTGCAATGCTATGAGGGCTCGCGGCACAGCTTATTTTTCCTTTGTGGCTCTCTGTGGCCAGTTAATCTTCCCATAGAAAATGCCGTTCCCTAATAAAAAATTGATCATGGTTAATGATTTTGGTAATAGGCTGTTAAAGACCCAAAAAATTATCAACGAAAGGTGGTTTCTGGCGTTTATTTT
>DASSFT010000202.1:0-8739 GCA_035694045.1 Chitinophagaceae bacterium | reverse complement strand
CGAAGCTAAAAACATGAAATAATTTATTCAACTGGCTTGTCCACATCTACACTGGGCAAGTACTCCATGAAGAGACAGGATGGATAAGCATAAAAAATCCCGCCTGGGGGCGGGACTTCTAAATTCCAAAAACTTCATTGCATTTCCATTGCGTTTTCGATTGCTCTTTTTACAAGCGCTCTCCGGACGGCCTTTCTTACAACAGCTCTTTTAACAGCTTTTCTTGCTACCGCCTTTCTTACCACCCTTTTCCGGACTGCCTTTCTTGCAACCTTTCTTCTAATAGCTTTTCTAGCTACCGCCTTTCTTGCCACTTTTCTCCTGACTGCTTTTCTTGCGACCTTTCTTCTAACTGCTTTTCTTGCCACTTTTCGTCTTACTGCTTTTTTCGCTACTTTTTTTCTAGCGCCTCTTCTTAATGTTGCCATGTTTTTGAATTTAATGGTGAAGTATTCCGAAGTCTACATTATAAAGATGGCACAATAGCAAACCTGGCAAGGAATATTGAAGCCGGAAATTGGCACAAAATCATAGTTATTTGCCTGTTTTTGCTCGTTGCTTTACATTGCTTATCAAAACCTTTAATTTTTTGCATCTCTAAACTCTGATCAACATGAAACATTCCTCCCGTCGCCAGTTCCTTAACAATTCAGTTGGTAGTTTGGGTTTATTAGCCTTGACTCCGGAATTATCTGGCTTTGGCCCTCTGCCATCCAAAAACCTGAAAATAGTTTGTGTAGGAGGTCATCCCGATGATCCGGAAAGTATTTGTGGTGGTACACTAGCCAAATTTGCAGCCAGTGGGCACGATGTTACCATCATTTATCTTACAAGAGGCGAAGCAGGTATTGAGGGAAAATCACACGAGGAGTCGGCTACTATAAGAAGCAACGAAGCAATGGCAGCCTGTAAAATATTAAATGCAAAGCCTGTGTTTGCCGGCCAGGTAGATGGAGATACTATTGTGAATAATGAATGGGTTGTAAAGATGCAGCAGTTGCTGGCGGCTGAAAAGCCTGATATTGTGTTCACACACTGGCCCATTGATACGCACAAGGATCACCAGGCAGCAAGCCTGCTTACTATTCAGGCCTGGGTGAGGTCCAAGGAAAAATTTGATCTCTATTTTTGTGAAGCCTGCCCGGGTGCCCAAACCCTCGGGTTTCATCCGAACTCATATATTGATATAACGGAGACGCAGGAACAAAAACGTAAGGCCATATTTTGTCATACTAGCCAGGATCCTGCAGGGATCTATGATTGCGGCCATACCAGTTCAGAGGATTTCCGTGGAAGGGAATTAGGGGTAAAAGCTGCTGAGGCTTTTGTGTATATGACCGGTAAAAGAAAGGGAAACGCTGTTCCTGTGATATGAGTCTAGCGGTCTATTTTTACATTCACCGCATTAAGGCCTCTTGGCCCGCTCTCCACCTCAAAAACCACGCGGGCGTGTTCCTTTAATTCATCGGCAGAAGAGTTTATATGCACAAAGATACTTTCCTGTGTGCGGCTGTCTTTGATGAAGCCATAACCTTTTTCATGATTGAAAAAAGTGACTATACCTTTTCGTATCAGGTCTTCGGGATTTAGTGGTCTTTGCTTTGGCACACCGATCTCGATGTCCTCTACATTTACGGTTATTTTTTTCCTGGGGTCGGGTGGTGTGGCTGAGATATTTCCATTTTCGTCAATATAGGCCATCATATCATCAAGGCTTTTTCCTTTCTTAGCATTCTCCTTTCTTTCCAGTCTGCGTTCTTCTTTTTGTTTTCTTTCCTGTTGCTTTTTATTTTCTCTTTCCCGTTTGTTCCAGGTTCCTGCCATATATAAATTTATTTTTTAGTTTGCCCGAATTGACCCGCTTAGGTCCCTGCCTATCTTAGTTATGACATCTCTAATGTGTAAGGATCCTCCTGATGCCCGTCAAACCTCGTCTTCGGAAAGGCGGGTAAACGATGCTCCGTTGAATACGCGGGCAAGGTTCATATCCTTCGTCTCTTTCCACTGTTCCGAATTCTGTTTACTTACAACACGCCAAAAATTCTTTGATTTCAATTCGTCATAATCAACACCATGGATAAAAAGTCCTGTTACTGTATTACGATCCTTAAAGTGAATATTAACTTTTGCACCTTTCCGGATCTTGTTCGCTACAAAATTTTCTATCATTTCAGAAGTCATAACTATTTTCAGGTTTTAGATTTTAAAAAGGTAATGAATAACATGATGGCAGCAAGAAAAAGGCATATTTCGCTTACAATAAGTAAACGGAAAATATTTAAGCAAAGGTAAAGCTTATTGTTAGGTGGAACGCTTCTTTTTAAAGATCGTAATTAATTGATCTATAGCCTCCTATCTACACAGTTTATGGAGTGCAGATAGAAAAGCTTAGTTCCGGCCCTTTAACTAAAAGCCAGCTTAATTACCACCTGCGGTTATTGTTATTGGGCTTGGGGGTTTTTTCCCTGGCAACTGATACCGCCATTGTCCTGCCTTCTATCTCTTTATTGTTCAGGTTTTTAATGGCTTCCTTGCCTTCTGCTTCTGTATCCATTTCCACAAAACCGAATCCGCGGCTTTTACCGGTGTCCCTGTCCATAATAACTTTGGCTGACGATACTTTGCCGTATTGACTAAATAAATTTTTCAGATCAGCGTCCGAAGTATGGAAGCTGAGGTTTGAAACATAAAGGTTCATAAAACGAAATACTTTTAAATAAAACAATAAGATGATTGTGATAAAAGATTGCAGCAAAAAGTAGAGAAAAGATTAACTATTACCAGGGTGAAAAGTAAGAATTGATACTGATCAGGACTGAATGTTGAAATTTCTTAAATCATGGGCGAAGATACGTTATTAAAGGGGAAGAGGCTTATTTATTTTCCCTTAGGACTTGCGAGGTGGGGCCTCTGCGGCTTTGCACTTTGAGCCTTCTTACTGTGAAGATCCGGTGCACGCTATCGTCGGACTGCTCACCTCCACGTGAACACGTCATTGCGAGACAACAGAGTTGAATTGAAAGAGATAACTGTCGCCGACGCAATCTGGAGGATTTGATTTCCATATCGGCTAGTTTGCGTCGGTCTGCCGGTAGATGCTTGAAGGTACGAGAGTCTCCAGGCAGCCCTCGCAAAGACGGTATACTCTGCGAGGCGGGAACCTTCCGCGGCTTTGCACTTTGAGCCGTCTTATTGTGAATATCTGCGGCTCGCTATTGTCGGACCGCTCACCTCCGCGTGAACACGTCATTGCGAGGCAACAGGGGTCGAATTGAAAGAGATGGTCGTTGCCGACGCAATCTAAAAAGGCAACCGTTTCTACAACAACTATAAAAACTTGATTTGTTCATACAGATCCTTCCAATCAGGATTCATGCTATTAATCAGCATCTCTTTCTTCCTTCTGCTCCCGTTTTTTATTCTTTTTTCCTCTACAATCGCTTCCACGATCGTATCAAACCATTTATAATACACCAGCTTTTTGCAATTGTACTTTGCAGAAAAGCTGCCGGGATAATATCTCTCTCTGTGCTGCACTATTCTTGCAGCAAGTTTCGAAGTAACTCCCGTATACAAAGTGGAGTGATTCATACTACAGGTAATATAGACATAGCCTCCCATTCCCATAGTTCCTACCTTTCTACTGAAGATAAGGGACAGGCTATAGGTGTACATGTGAAGAAAACCGTCAAAATCTGATTTTTTCCCGGTGCTCTTTGTATGGGAAACATCTGTGAGTTTGAAAGCTGGGTTTTCAGTACGGCTAGAACTGCAACTTTTTTCGAGAACAAGCCATTTTGAGGCAACAGAAGTTGAATTGAAAACGAAAACCATTGTCAACGCAATCTGGAGGATTCGATTTCCATGGCGACTAGTTTGCGTCGGTCTGTCGCCAATTGCTTCTCGATTTACGGAGATCGGACACATCCCTCGCAAAGACGGTAGACTCTGCGAGGTCGGAAGCCTCCGCGGGTTTGAACTTTGAATGCTCTTACTGTGAACATTCGGTGCTCGGTATCGTCGGATTGCTCACCTCCACGTGAACACGTCATTGCGAGGCAGCAGAAGTTGAATTGGAAGAGATAGTCATTGCCGGTGCAATCTATAGAAACAACAACTTCTAGTGCTGCCGAAGCATAGATTGTCTTTGACAAGCACTATTATCGTTGGCAAAACAACTATTCTTTCTCACATTTTTCACCTTTCATTGTGAATAACATACAAGCCTATAAATCAGGATTATGCCGCATTCAATGTAAATTCGCCGCTAGTATCGACCATGCATTAACATGCCGGCCGGTTAAGGATCAATGCCAATTTGGTATCATTTAAAACCTGTACACTGTGCGTCTAAAATCCCTGGAAATTAAAGGCTTCAAAAGCTTTGCCGACAAAACGATCGTAAACTTCGACGACAATATTACCGGCATCGTGGGGCCTAATGGTTGCGGCAAATCAAATATCGTGGACAGCATTCGCTGGGTGATCGGTGAACAAAAGATCAGCCATTTGCGTAGCGAAAACCTCGACAGCCTTGTGTTCAATGGCTCCAAGACCCGCTCAGCTAGCGGCCTGGCCGAAGTCAGCCTGACCTTCGAGAACACAAGGAACCTGCTACCCACCGAGTTCAACACCGTCACCATCACCCGCAAATTTTACAAAAGCGGGGAAAGTGAATACCGCCTCAATGATGTGCAATGCCGGTTGAAGGATATCCAAAACCTCTTCATGGACACAGGCATCAGCACCGACTCCTATGCAATCATTGAGCTGGGTATGGTGGATGACCTGATCAAAGACAAAGACAATAGCCGACGCCGCATGTTAGAACAGGCTGCCGGCATATCCATTTATAAAACCCGTAAAAAAGAAGCCCGCCAGAAACTGGATGCTACCGAACAGGACCTTGCCCGTATAGAAGATCTTTTGTTCGAAATCAACAACCAGTTAAAGGCTTTGGAGAGCCAGGCAAAGAAGGCAGAGAAATACCACGAGATCAAACAGGACTACCGGGAGGTCAGCATTGAACTTGCTAAGGCAGCACTGGAAGGTTTTAACCTTTCATACAATGAGCTGACCGAACAAAGTGAAACAGAAACTGATCGAAAGATAAAGCTGGAAGCGGAAATAGCGATCGAGGAATCGAGCCTGGAACAGGAGAAACTGTCATTCATTGAAAAAGAAAAGGCATTGCAATCCATGCAGCATGCTTTCAATAGTCTCGTGGAGAACGTCCGCAGCAGGGAAAATGAAAAGAGCCTGGCAGCTCAGCGCCTGGAGCATTTGAAGGAAAGAGAGACCAGCATCAAAGAATTTTTGCAAAAAGCAGAAGGGCAATTAAAAGGTTTTGAAACCAGTATTGAACATACCAATCAGCAGGTAAAGGACGAAGAGAGTGCATTGACCGGGCTGACTGAACAGTTGGACCAGATGCGTAAGGAAGTGGATAGTAAAAGAAATGTACTCGATGAAAAGCGCAGGACACTCGATTCATTGCGCAGCGAACATCAACAGATACAACGCAGCCAGTTTGATGCGGAAAAGAAAGTGGCTGTCGCCGATACTTCCGTCCAGAACCTGCAGCGTACCATTGCCCAGATGGAAGATGAAAGAAAATTGCGTGAGCAGCAACGTCATCATTTAGACCAGGATAGAATACTTCATGAAAAGGAACTGAACATAAAGAAAGTTGACCTGGAGCAATTGCAGCAACACCAGGAATATACAAAGGACCAGATCTTGCAGACACAGGCAATGTTAGACGAACTGCGAAATGAGCTGGCTGCAGAAAACAGGAAGCTGGACGCAAAGAAGAACGAGCACGACCTGCTGAAGAGCATGATCGATTCGATGGAAGGCTACCCCGACAGCGTGAAATTCCTTCATGGCAACCAGGGTTGGAATCACCAGTCACCGATCCTGTCGGATATCATTTATGTAAAAGAGGAATACAGAACTGCATTGGAAAATGTGCTGGAACCTTACCTAAGCTATTACGTGGTAAATAATCTCGAAGAAGGCTTGCAGGCGATACACCTGCTGGATGAAAATAAAAAAGGTAAGGCCAATTTCTTCCTGCTGGAGAAAATAAACGGGCATATAGAAAATAGGGATATAAGCGACAGTCACCAGTTAGAAGGCGCTATCCCGGCATTAAGTGTTGTTGATGTAGAAGAAAAATACAGGAAGCTGGCTGAACATTTATTGAGCAATGTGTTTATCGCCGACAATGAAGAAGTTTTGCAAAATGCAAATGGTTTTGTTGTTATCGAAAAGAGCGGAAAATATGTAAAAGGAAAATATTCATTGACCGGTGGAAGCGTAGGCTTGATTGAAGGCAAAAAGATCGGTCGTGCGAAGAACCTCGAAAAACTGAAAGAGGAAATTGCAAGCCAGGAAATCGTGGCTGAGAAGTTGCGGGAAAATATACAGGCCAGGCACAACGAAGTGATCGCTTTTAACGAAGACCTCCGGGAAAATACCGTCAAAGCAACAGAAGCAGAAATCCAGCAGCTGACCAACCAGGTTTTCGCCCTGCATAATAAACTGGAGAATCTTCATTCATTGCAGACAAGCAGCCAACATAGGCTGGAAGAGCTTTCGCACCAGGTACACCAGACCCAAAGCTCAGTAGAAGGTGTAAGGAATCAATTGGTCGGCTATAACGAACAATTGGCTGAACATGCCTTGAAACTGTCAGAAGCTGATACCACGTTCAAGTCGGTAGAGGCGTCTTACGATGAGGTGACAAAGCAGTTCAACGAATTTAACCTGACCGTGACCCGGCAGCAAAGCAAGATCAGCGCTTTGAAACAGGAACTGGAGTTTAAGCAGAAACAGCTTCATGATCTGCGTCGCCAGGTACACGACAACACCAAACAGCTGGCTGACACGGTAGGGAACATCATGGAGTCGGACGCTTCGTTAAAAGAAATCGAGGATAAGCTGCTCCAACTATTGAAGGATAAGGAAGAAGAAGAAAGAAGGCTGAACGAAGCCGACCAGGCCTATTATAATACTCGCAATGAATTGAATGAAAAAGAAAGCGAGTTGCGGCATAAAGTAAAAGACAAAGAATTGGTGGAGCACCTGGTAAGTGAAATAAAAGATAAATTGAATGAGCTTAAGCTTCAGCTCGCCGGTATGAAAGAGAGATTGCATGTAGAGTTTAAAATAAACATTGAGGATATTTTAGGCCATCCCCGGGAAACTGAGATACCTGCAGAGGAATTGCAGGAAAAGGTGGACAGGATGAAGAAACGTCTCGAAAACCTTGGCGAAGTAAACCCGATGGCTGTCGAAGCATTTACGGAGATGAAGAAACGTTATGAGTTTATCATCGAACAGAAAAATGACCTTGTAAATGCAAAGGATAGTTTATTAAAAACGATAGAAGAAGTTGAAGCTACCGCCAACCAGAAATTCCTGGAAACGTTCAATACCGTAAGAGATCATTTCATGAAAGTGTTCAAGTCACTGTTCACTGAAGATGACCAATGCGATCTTGTCCTGGAAAACCCAGAGAACCTGGCAGAAACCGGGATAGATGTTATTGCAAAACCCAAGGGCAAGCGTCCCACTTCACTGACCCAGCTAAGCGGCGGTGAAAGGACATTAACCGCGACAGCACTATTGTTTGCTATTTATCTCATCAAACCCGCACCGTTCTGTATACTGGACGAGGTGGATGCGCCACTGGATGATGCCAATGTCGGCAAGTTTACCAATATGATCAGGCAATTCAGCGAAAACTCGCAATTCATCATCGTTACCCATAATAAAATGACCATGAGTACGGTCGATGTGATTTACGGGGTGACGATGCAGGAACCTGGCGTGAGTAAACTGGTAAGTGTTGACTTCCGTGCATTGAGTGAAAATTGATCCATGTACCGGTACTCTTGAATAAAGGGTAACGTCAATAAATTTCTTACTGACCCATAAGAATAAATAGTACGGTAACAACTACTTACTAAAAGTCCTGCCAAAAGCAGGACTTTTTTTAACCCGTAAATAACACCGTCCCTTATATTTTTAATGAGTTGATCTCAGAACAGTTCCTGGTATCTATAGAAAAGAAGATAGACGGTCCGAAGGGACCAGCAATCATGGTTCGAACGAAAAAAGTATTCGGAGAAAGATTGATGATGCGACGATCAGCTCTTATCAGGGTACTCACAGTATTCATCGCTACAGTTTAGATAATTCTAAAGTACAACTTACAGGAATATTTGTCAATAAGTAGAAACTCTAACAAGGGATTTTACGAATAAATATTGCATTCTATTGACAATCTGATTAAAACAGAATTAGAGCCCGGCTTATGATTTTCGTCCCGAGGGTTGGTTCAGGACTATCGTGATTCTTATTGAGGTAATTCTCAACCCATCAGCTTATTAACCAACTGGGTGTATTCCTGCATAGCTGCTTCTTTTGTCTTCCCTTTAAGACCAGCCCAGGCTTCATATTTGGCTTTGTTGACAAAGTCAAAGGGGTTGGAAGGAGGTTCAACATTTACGTCGCCTTCGGTAGCTTGCTTATAAAGTGAATATAATTGGAGTAAAGTGTCATTGCTGGGTCGATCAGCTAAAGTTTTGCTGTCTTTCGTAGCCTGCTCAAATAATTCTTTCAATTCCATAGCCAGGTTTTGTGCGAAAGTAGGGTTTTTAATTCTATGCAGGTCAAAACCGGGATCGGTTTCATTATCGACCTTGCAAAAGTGATGGATTAGTTTACAAT
>DASSFT010000201.1:0-2697 GCA_035694045.1 Chitinophagaceae bacterium | reverse complement strand
CGGGGCAATTTGTTTTACTGTTGGTTTGGGCATAAGCGTAAAGTTTTAATTGTAAAAAATTAATAATATATGCTACTAAACTAAAATTACAGATTTTGTAGACAAATACGTTGAATATTTTCGAAATTTTTGGGGGAATGTTAAGAAAACACGTGTTAGTGTTAATATAAAATGAGCATTATAATAAATTATAACTTATAATTTATTGAAAAAAATGACTTGTTGATTTGCCAGGGGCAAAATGCGAGCAGGAAAATCTGTCAGAGCAGATCTGAAAATTTTAGAGGGAAACCTGGAGTGCAGTGTCTTTAATCTCCAGGAAAGAATTGCCGTTATTCAAAAATTCATCCACTTTTCGGGCACACTCTCTTCCTTCGCTGATTGCCCATACGACCAGGCTCTGTCCCCGGCGGATATCACCGGCGGCAAAAACTTTCGGAAGATTAGTGCGGTAGTCTTTTTCTGAGGCTTTGACATTACCCCGGGCATCGAGTTCAACACCGAGCTCATCGATCAGGCCCTTGTGTTCGCCGTGCAAAAAACCCATAGCCAACAAAGCCAGTTCACACGGAATTTCTCTTTCGCTGTTTTTCACTTCTACAAACTGGGCGGTTTTTCCATCGACGATCTTCCATTCAAGGTCCACGATTTTTAGCGCTTTGAGATTGCCCTGTTCATCTCCGATGAATTCTTTGGTAGAAACGGCCCACTGCCTTTCACAACCTTCTTCATGGGAGCTGGTGGTTTTTAATAACATTGGATAGGTAGGCCAGGGCATGAATTCGTTTCGATCTGCCGGCGGCCTGGGCAATAATTCGAACTGCGTAATGGATTTCGCTTGCTGACGGTTTGATGTACCTACACAATCGGAACCGGTATCGCCACCGCCGATCACGATCACATTTTTACCGGCAGCTGATATTTCTTGGGGGGCCACATTGCTTTCTATATTTGAGTAGGCAAAAACATCCTTGCCTGCCACCCTCTTATTATTTTGTTTCAGGAAATCCATCGCGAATTGAATGCCTTTCAGTTCCCGGCCGGTCACTTCGAGATTTCGTGGCACCGTTGATCCGCCTGTTAGCACAACAGCATTGAACTCACGCAGGAGATCATTGATATGAACATTTACGCCAACATTGGAATGGCATTTAAACACAATTCCTTCTTCTTCCATCAGGCCGATCCTCCGGTCGATTACCCATTTTTCCAATTTAAAATCAGGAATACCATAACGCAGCAAACCACCCGGTGCATCATCTCTTTCAAAAACTGTTACAAAATGACCCGCATAGTTCAATTGCGCTGCTGCTGCAAGCCCGGCAGGACCGGAACCAATTACCGCAACTTTCCTTCCCGAACGAAGGTTTGGTTTGCGTGGCTTGACGAAGCCTTTTTCAAAAGCGATCTCGATTATATGCTTTTCAATTTCCTCGATGGCAACAGGGGGTTGATTAATGCCGAGCACACAGGATGACTCGCAGGGTGCCGGACAGATACGGCCCGTGAATTCGGGGAAATTATTAGTGGAATCAAGAATTTCATATGCCTCTTTCCAGTCTTTGCGGTATACAGCGTCATTAAATTCAGGGATAACATTCCCCAATGGGCAACCGTGATGGCAAAACGGAACACCGCAATCCATACAACGCGCTGCCTGCTGTGTCAACTTCTCCTCCGGGTATCTTTCCATGAACTCGTTGTAGTGATTACGCCTTTCTTCTACCGGCTTTTTTCCGGGGAGCTCTCTTGAAAATTCAATAAAACCTGTTGGTTTGCCCATCTGATTAATAGTTATGTTTAGTTTGTATACTTGCTGCGTCTCACCACTCACCACTTATCACTCACCTCTAGCGTCTTACATTTTCCTTTAACAACGCCGTTTGTTTCAATGCTTTTTTATAATCCTTCGGGAATACTTTTACAAAATTCTTCAATTGGTTATCCAGGTCATCTAAAATGAATTTAGCTACCGTGCTTCCCGTGTATCCGTAATGCGTCTGTATCATCGTGAACAGTTCGTTTTTATCAGCCAGATCACATTTATCCAGGTCAACCATCTCCGTATTGCAGTTCTCTGTAAATTTCCCTTTTACATCGTATACGTAAGCGATACCGCCACTCATACCTGCCGCGAAGTTTCTTCCCGTGTCCCCGAGAATTACCGCACGACCACCTGTCATATACTCACATCCGTGATCACCCACACCCTCCACGACAACATTGGCTCCTGAATTGCGAACACAAAAGCGTTCGCCAGCCTTACCCCGGATAAATGCTTCACCGGAGGTAGCGCCGTAAAAAGCAACATTCCCGATAATGCTGTTCTCTTCCGGAACAAACAATGCATTGGCCGGAGGATAAATGATCAGGCGGGAGCCACTTAGCCCTTTCCCGAAATAATCATTCGCGTCACCTTCCAGTTCAAGCGTGATTCCTTTGGTGGTAAATGCGCCAAAGCTTTGGCCTGCCGTTCCTGTTAAATTGAAATGAATAGTATCATCCGGGAGACCATTGCTTTTATATTTTTTAGTTATCTCATTCGATAAAATGGTACCGGTTGTCCTGTCTGTATTTTTGATATCAAATGAAGCGATTACATTTTTCTTTTCATCGATAGCCGGTTTCGCGGCCTCGAGCAATTTCCAGTCCAACACATCACTCAACCCATGATCCTGTTCTTCTGAACAATACAGG
>DASSFT010000200.1:0-3350 GCA_035694045.1 Chitinophagaceae bacterium | reverse complement strand
GGCGTTCATTATCCGACGAAACCCCGGGTCTGAATAATAAGCAGGGTTTTATGTTTTCAAGCGTGGACTCTGTATATGCTTCCGCCACTATCAGCGAGGTGGAAAAGGAATTACGTCAGCAGATTGTAAAAGCAAAACAATCCGGGATAGACGTCACTCACTTCGATTCACATATGGGTACTTTATTTGGAAGACCCGACTACCTGAAACTATATATCCAATTAGGAAGAGAATATAAGGTGCCTGTTATGTTACCGGCGGTACTAAAAGCTTCCCTGGGATCATTCCTTACCGATAAAGATGTTTTGGTAGATGCTATCTACGGCGCAGGGCCCCCCGATTTCAAAAACGGGATGGCAAAATACTATAGCAGCGTGCTGGATACATTAAAAGCCGGACTCAATATCATGATCATCCACCTGGCTTATGATAACAACGAGATGCAGGCAGTGACCATCGATCATCCTGATTGGGGAGCTGCATGGCGTCAGGCTGATTTCGATTATTTCACGAGTGAAGATTGTAAAAAATTACTCAGGGATAGAAATATCAAGGTCATTACGTGGAGAGAGATACGAGATAAATTGATGAGGAACTAGAGGTTGGATGCTAGATGCTAGATACTGGATGCTGGTCATTATGTAGGATGCTATCGAGTATCCAACATCCAGCATCTAGCATCCAGAAATGTTGGGTCATCAATCTTTTACGAAAAGAGCTTTCAGTTCCAGCGCATCATCGGGTTTCATTTTTCCACCCAGGATCAATCGCAGTTGCCTTCTTCTCAATGCACCATCGAATAATTTTTTTTCTTCTTCTGTCTCAGGGATAAGTTGTGGTACCGGTTTGGGCTTGTTGTCGGCATCAAGCGCTACAAAGGTGTAATAGGCTTCGTTGCTTTTGTATTTTACCTGTCTCTTCAGGTCTTCACTCCAAACTTTCATATGCACTTCCATCGAGGTGTTGAAGGCGCGGCTCACTTTGGCCTCGATATGTACCACATTACCCAGCTTAATGGGATTTTCAAAAGAAATATTATCAACGGATGCGGTAACAACTGCTGCATTGGAGTGTTTTTGTGCCGAAAGTGCCGAGGCGATATCCATCCAGTACATAAGGCGACCACCCATCAGGTTGCCAAAGATATTGGTATCATTGGGGAGCACGAGTTCTGTCATGATAATGACGCTGCCGGACGCTTTTTTATCTTCCATTCTGAGTTTTTTGTAAAGTTAGGTGGGAATCGTTTCATAAGAACGAAGGCAATCACCCTTAAACTTTCAACCTTTAAACCTTTAAACCTTTCAACGTTTATATTACATTTGCGCCTGCTATGGAGCCATATCCCGTTATCTCTTTTGACAACACAGAATTTGCATTTGAATACAAGGGGGACAATCAACTCAAAAAGGCAAAATTCCTTTTCTCATTGATGGGAAAGCCGTGGCTGGTAAAGGTCGGGACGCGGTTGGCTCCCTGGTCTATCAAAGCCGGCTTGCCGGTAAAAGGCCTGATCCGGGATACCATTTTCAAACAATTCGTGGGAGGAGAAACCCTGGAAGAAACAGCGCGGGTAGCCAAAAATCTTTCGGGGTATCATGTGCAGGTTATTCTTGACTATGGAGTAGAAGGAAAGGAAGGGGAAGAGAATTTTGATCATGCCCGTGACGAATTTATCCGGGTGATCAACTATGCCGCCACGCAGTCAAACATACCTTTCATGAGCATTAAGGTTACAGGCTTCGCACGGTTTGCCCTGCTGGAAAAGCTCGACGAAAGAATGGACAATGGCGAGCCTACCCTGATGAAGAGATATATGAAAGCCATCGAAGGGCTGTCGGTGGACGAACAGAGGGAGTGGGAGCGTGTACGTAACCGGATGATGAATATTTGTGAAACGGCTGCGGAAAAAAAGATCGGTGTAATGGTCGATGCTGAAGAGACATGGATCCAGGACCCGGTAGATGCATTAACCATCCTGATGATGGACACATTCAATAAGCAACGGGCAGTTGTATACAATACCATCCAGCATTACCGCGTAGACAGGTTCCGGTTCCTGAAAGATTCTTACCAGGCGGCAGTGCAAAGAAATTTTATTCTCGGGGCCAAGCTGGTTCGCGGCGCATACATGGAAAAAGAAAGAAGAAGAGCTGCGGAAATGAATTATCTATCGCCCATTCAACCGGATAAAGAATCAACAGACCGCGATTTCAATGCCGGTCTCGAATTTTCCATAGAGCATATTGATCGTATTGCATTGATCGTTGCCTCTCACAACGAATACAGCAACCTTTATGCTACGCGCCTCCTGCAGCAAAAGGGATTGCCGTTGAATCATCCGCATGTTCACTGGAGCCAACTATACGGTATGAGTGATAACATCACTTTCAACCTGGCTCATGCAGGTTGCAGTGTCAGCAAATACCTGCCCTTTGGTCCCATAAAAGATGTAGTTCCATACCTCATGCGCAGGGCGCAAGAGAATACATCGGTGAAAGGACAAACCGGGCGGGAGCTTGCTTTAATAAAAAAAGAATTGAAACGCAGGAAGGCCTGATCTGCGAGTATTGCTCGCCACGACGCTACGACGCAACGATTCCGCGAAATCAGCTGAAATCTTTATCCTCGCCAAATGGCGGGATGAAATAAATTTCAAATTTGACCACTACCGAATCTGTTATTGTAAGCATTTTCACTCATGTTAATCATATTGATGTTATAACTTCTATAAAAGACATTACGTTTTTCAAAACTGTGAATTAAAATTCTTCTAAAAAAAAGCCCCGGCTTTCTTTTGGTATTATTATTGTCGCAATGCGGGCGTTTCCTGCTTGTTATCGACCGTTAAACCGTTTACCTAATTAATAATCTGACCTTTGAGAGCATTTTTACCCGCCTTTTTCCACCAGGAGTTGATCTCTTTCTATTTGTGGTGAAATCAATGAGTCAGTAACTAATTATGCCGAAACTTTACTCCAAAATCAAATAACATGCTATTTGTGGCCGGACCTACTCCTGAGATCTTACGGTTTATCCAGGTGCTTTGCTGGATTATCGTGCCTTTGCTTATTGCTGCTTTGGGTGTAACTGCTTTTCTTCATTACCGGAATAGAAAAAAGGATGAAGGAGAGCATGCACAGATGGAAGGAAAGCTTCTCGAATCCGTCTCAGGACTGGTGGGTTATACCAATGGAAATGGTGAATATGTTGTCTTTGATAATTCTGTGCTTATACAACAATATAAGAATACCCTTTCTTACAATCACGCCCGTTATACGGCCCTCCAGCATGATTTTGCCAGGATGGAAACAAAATATGCTGCGCTGGCTTTATATGCCCGTAACCTG
>DASSFT010000199.1:0-3852 GCA_035694045.1 Chitinophagaceae bacterium | reverse complement strand
TATCCTTCTGCATCAACGTTTGTTTGTAACTGGTGCATTACTCCCGGCCCCACCCAGTAAAGATGGTTGTCACCGATAGCATATTCGTTCAGATCCACGCGAATGTACCCGGTGCCCCTGATGACCCAAATCATTTCATAGTGATCATGGCTATGGGGTGGCGCATTCAGGTCATCCTTTTCTTCTATTTGCGATTTTATACTTTGTACCCTAAAGGGTAATCCACTATGTTGGAATTTATGCATCGGAATAATTGGAGCTTCTTTCATACCAGAAAATTTTACACTCAGGTATTTCTAATTACATGCCTGATTTTATGATATTCTTAATCAGGCCATTAGCAGATTTGAGAGCTTGGGAGGCGTACGATATTTCGTCTTTTGATCAACACGGATACGAAATATCGTATCTTTAGTTGCAAGGCTCGTTATGAACACCCCGGAGTTTCAGAACTGTGAAGTATCCATCCCCGACCAGGATGATAAATTGATTTCGCTTCATGGAATTGAAAGGAATTCAATACTAACCTACCTGGGCAGCGATATTGCATCCATACATCCTGACTCACATGTGAAAATTTGAAGACTAAAGATTCAAGCAATCTGGGAAAATATTTTCAGGTTACGAGGTGGCGTTCTATCTGACCGAAAGCAAATAAGTTTAAACTTTAGGAAATGCCAAAAATGGGCACAGGCATCAAGCCAAAATCGAAGCCTGTTCGTAACGAGGCCCCCCAGAATGTTTTACTGGCCCTAAGCCACGCCATTACATCCAAAGTAGACCTCATACAGATCATACAGCATTCTTTGAAGCCAGCAGTTCGTTTCACTGATCTTGTTATTACCAGGTTTGATTTGCCGAAGAAGACTTTTAAATTCTTTCTTGAATCATGTCATTTGAACAATCAAGATCCCGATTTCAATTCATTGGCAATGCAGGAGTATCCCCTTGAAGATGGCATACAGGATGTAGTTATGAATTCGGAAGGCAATGTGACCTTCACCGTTAAGGAATTTGCAAAAGAAGGGATGATCTATAGACAATTCCTGGAAAAAAAGAGAATAAAATCGCTTGCTGGCATGCGACTTCAGCATGATGGCGAAATAGTCGGAGCTATTCTGCTTTTGTCAAAAGATGAGGATGCATTTTCGCCCCAGGGGCTGCAGGTCCTTGAAACCGTATCCCATTATTTCGCGAGGGCAATGTTAAGCATTATTTATCTCGAGGAAATCCAGGAGCGAAACAATGGAAATGAGATTCTACTTGCTATTGGTGAAGCCTTTTCGCATATCCGCAAAAAAGAAGACCTTCTGCCTATTTTAAAGAAACAGTTGGAAAGACTATCATTTTATAATGACGTGGCAATAACAACGGTGGATGAGGATGGAAAAACATTTAGCGCCTTTCTTATAAATGAGGATAACGCCAGGGTGGAAGACAAAGATTACCTCGCTGTACGTAATGCTCATAACGTGTTTCCCGATGGGGTATATGAAATTGCTTTGTACGCTGAAATGCCGGTACAGTATGATATCGAGGCGATAATCAATACTGGTCACGCTCCTGCCAGTATCCAATTTTTGTATGCTAATGGCACTCGTGCAATGGTTGGTATTTCCCTGAAAGACAAAGACAAACCGATTGGAGTCCTTTGTCTGTTTTCAGACCACGTAATTTCTTTTTCTCCGCTTCAATTGAGACTGGCCCAGGGAATCGGCAATCAACTTGCCTCCGCGGTCGCCAACATTATGGCCCAGGAGTGTGTCCAGCTTCGGGAAGCAGAAAAATCTTTCCGGTTGGAATTTGCCATCAAAATGGCTACTGCCAGGGACAGAAATGGCCTGAGCGCTGTGGTGAAGAGTTACCTGAAAGAGATTTTTCATGTCAGGGAGTACATCATAACCACCCCCAATGAAGACAATTTAACTTATAGCTATTTCTTACACGACTTATCCACGGATGCACCCACGGATGCAGGATTCAAAGTGATTACCAGCACTGCTATACCGATCGAAGGATCAATGACTGGAGCCGTGTTAAAGTCAAATGAACCGGTGGTCTTTCGCGTTAAAGACATCATACAGCATCGCACATACTATTTTCCCAGCCGGTCCTTTTGGGAAGCTGCCGGTGCCGAATACATTTCAGGAATGAAACTCAGCGTTGCAAATGAGGTTGTGGGAATATTATGGGTGCAACCAGGCCAGGTAAATTATGAACTGTTGTTCGGCGTGTCCGCACAAATTGCAATTGCCCTTTCCAATATACGAGCTAACGAAAAAATCCAGCGACATCTCACAAAAATTGAAGGTTCCCGTTCGCAATTGGAACGCGAGAAGCAATATTTGCAGGAACAGATCAAGGATACCTATAATTACGAGCAGATCATCGGTTCAAACCAGGGATTACGAAAGGTTTTTCAACTGGTTTCAAATGTTGCCAGTTCAGATAGTACTGTTTTACTACTCGGGGAGACAGGAACAGGCAAAGAACTCATTGCGACTGCTATTCACAATAGCTCGCTACGCAGAAAAAACCTGATGGTCAAACTGAATTGCGCAGCAATGCCTGCGCACCTGGTAGAAAGTGAGTTGTTTGGTCATGAGAAAGGAAGTTTCACAGGAGCAATGGAGAGACGCATCGGCAAATTTGAACTGGCCAGCAAAGGAACCCTGTTCCTTGATGAAATTGGTGAGGTATCATTGGAGATCCAGAGCAAACTCCTGAGGGCAATCCAGGAAAAAGAAATTGAACGGATCGGCGGAAACACAGTCATTAAAACTGATGTGCGCATTATTGCTGCTTCCAATCGCGATCTTAAGAAAGATGTAGAAGCCGGTAAATTCAGAAGAGATCTTTTCTACAGGCTCAATGTATTTCCCATCACCTTGCCTCCCCTGCGTGAACGAACAGAAGATATTCCACTCCTGGCTTCTTTTTTCATGAATAAGTACGCGCAAAAAATGGGGAAGAAGATCGACAGCATTTCAACAGCGGTGATAACTGATCTTTTGCGCTATGATTGGCCAGGCAATGTCCGGGAATTGGAGCATATCATTGAGCGAAATGTATTAATGACCAATGGCAATGTAATTACGGAAGTTGCCTTACCTCAAAGTGTAAAAAGTACTGATTCTTCGGACCAGGGAAATCTCAACTCATTGGAAGAAAATGAACGGGCGTATATATTATCGGTCCTGAAAAAGACTAATGGAAGAATTCGGGGGGCGGATGGAGCAGCGGAAATCCTCAAAATTCCACCCACCACGCTGCATTCAAAAATGAAGAAGCTAGGCATTCGAAAAACGCTCAGTTAAACGGCAGTTTACTTCCAGCTATTAGTTGCGTTTGACCCGGATTCCGTTGTACATTTTACCAGTTCAACAGCAAAGCGTCAATAAATCTTTTAATTTAACAGGTCAGGAATTGAAACATCTAAATGAATCGAAGGAGTTTATGCCTCAGATGGTCTCACTTCTAAACAACTCTTTATGATCAGGCTGCTCTTCCTTACTGCACTATTCTTCGTTCACTTGCCCGGTAATTCTCAAAATGAAGTCAAAAATGTGGCCCAGATCTATAACCCGGCAATGCAAAGGCTGCTCATAAAAATGCTGGGTACCCACCTCTATAATATTTATCAATGGCAGATCGACTATGACAGTTCCATTGTATTAGCCTGCGATGGTGAGGGCCTGAGTCATTCGATCTTCGTAAATGAATCTTTTGATGATGGATCACCACTTCCCGGAAAAGAGCTGATCGAAAGGAAAAATATTTCCGGAGCCATTCAATTACTTACTACTCTTCACGGTGAGGACCGCATAAAATTGCTATTGCAACTGGGAGGTT
>DASSFT010000198.1:0-4928 GCA_035694045.1 Chitinophagaceae bacterium | reverse complement strand
TCCCCACATAATATCTCTATTAATGCGATTGCGCCCGGGGCCACAAAAACAGAAAGAACAGCGGAAGATACTCACTATGAAAAAACATGGAGTCGTATCACGCCGGCAGGAAGACCGGCAACAGTTGAGGATATAGCTAACGCGGCTTTGTTCATGGTATCGCCTGCCTCCCGCCATATAACCGGACAGACCCTGATCATCGATGGTGGATGGACATCGGTAAGCCCTCCTCCACATTAACAGCTTGCGCTGATTTCTTTGTTTTCTTTTCTAGGAATTCCAGATCGTCTTTCAGCGCTTCCTCATTGTAACCCCAGGCCTTTGGATTCATAGTCCTTGTTCTTGTACAAAGATGGGTTGTGAAAGTGTTCTTATTTGTATAAGCATAAAACAACCACTGCTCATCTATTTTGGGAAAAATGCCACATTCTCCCGACTGCTCGGGGCATTTGATTATTACCAGTTTTTTATCGGAGTTGCCCTTATAACTGGTTATGACATGGACCGAAATTATGCGAGATCCGTTTTTCACTGACAGACTCACAATCTTTCCTTTAACGATGAGATCATACTCGTCATATTGCTGATCACTCATTGCAGGTGGGGGGACGCAGGAACAATAGGGCGTGTTTATCTGTAAGGCTAGCAGACAGGCAATCAGCAAAGGTTGAATCATTGTTAGTCACAGTTTCATTCTAGATGCTGAACAGCCTAAATTTCATATTATTCTGTAAGGCTTTTTAGGTAAGCAATGCTCTGTGGCACTTGAGTCGTTATACAACTACTTTCGTCTTCTATAAAATAATGTTTGATCCCCACTTTTTTTGCTTCTTTTAGGATGGCTGGGATATCAAGCTCTCCCGTTCCCAATGCAACATCGTTCTCTGTTGAAGTACCACCGGTGAGGTCCTTTTTTATTCCTTTGCGCATATCTTTCACGTGCATCAGCTTCCAGCGATTACCGTATTTTTTTAGCAGGGCAACCGGATCGCCTCCGCCAAATTGAATCCAGAAAATATCCATTTGAAATGACACATATTCCGGGTTGGTATTTTTAAAAATATAATCGAGTAATGTCCCACCTTCGTAAGGCTGAAACTCGTAACCATGGGCATGGTAGCAAAAAGTAAGGCCATTTTCCTTCAGGATCTTCCCGGCACGGTTAAAGTCTTCAACAGCTTTTTTGGCATTCTCAAATGTCAACACATTATTTTGGTGCGGTATCCAGGCACACATGACGTATTTAGACCCCAGGACCTTTGCCCGCCATATCACTGAATCTATCTTATTCACCAGGTCGTCATAACCGGCGCCCGTTGAAGGTATGCTGATACCTCTTTCATCACATAATTTTTTAAAATCCGCCGGGTGCATCCTTCCCCCTCCACCTTCGATCTCGGTAAATCCCATCGACTTTATCGTGTCCAGCACTTTCGCCGGATCAGCTCCAATGCTCCGGCGAAAAGTATATGTCTGCACTCCAAACGGAGCTGTGTACAACCGTTTTCCCTGTTGTGCCATTACCAACTCAACATCCAATGATAAGAACACAACAACGATTAACACGTAACGATGATAACTTTTCATGACAGTATTTAATTTTTTATTGTCTTAACTTTCCTACTATCTATCACTCACCACTCACCACTCACCACTCACGACTCACGACTCACGACTCTACACCAAACTCCCCTTCTTCAACTCCTCAATCGCATAATTGCTGGCTCTCGCCGTTATGGCCATAAAAGTCAACGTAGGGTTTTGTGAACCTGTCGATGTCATACATGCTCCATCCGTAACAAAAACATTTTTGCACTGATGCAACTGGTTCCATTTATTCAGCAACGAGGTCCGGGGATCAATACCCATGCGTACGCCGCCCATTTCATGTATATCGGATCCCGGGGGTGACTTGGTATCTTCCGCTTTGATATCAATAAACCCAGCCATTTCAAACATTTCTTTTGATTGTTGAACATAATCATCCACCATCTTGTCATCATTCTCTGTCCACTCGCAAGAAACGATCAGCTGTGGAATGCCGTATTTATCCTTCAATTCAGGATGCAGGCGCACATGGTTTTTCTCAATGGGTACCGTCTCTCCCATCATCCAGGTTGCAACCCGCCAGTTACCCAGTTTATCACTCAGCAGATTTTCCCGCAGTTGATCGCCGATCATGCTGGTATCGGGGGCAAGGTCTCTCCCACCCCAAAAGCCGATAGCATATCCGCGCAGAAAATCCATTTCCTGTTTATGTATATTCCGGAATCTTGGTATATAACTGTTGCTGGGATTGCGGCCATCTGTTTTTTTGTCTTTGAACCCTTCGAAGGACGCACTTGCTTTACCGCGGTAGTTGTGCCAGGCAACGTATTTTCCCAAAAGCCCATTGTCATTCCCCAATCCATTAGGAAATCTCGACGAAACGGAATTTAGTAAGATAGCATTGCTGTTCAGGGCGGATGCATTGACAAAAATGACGTTCGCATAGAACTCGATCATTTCCCTGGTATTCGCATCAATGACCCGCACACCTGTGGCCTTTCCCTTTTTTTCGTCATAGATTATGGAATGAACAACCGAAAAAGGCCGTATCGTAAGATGCCCTGTCTTCAACGCCCAGGGCAACGTGGAGGCGTTGGCGCTGAAATAACCGCCATAGACACAGCCCCGATTGCACATATTCTGGTTCTGGCATTTGTTTCTTCCCTGCTCCACATGGATCGGTTGGGGATCGGTAATATGAGCACAACGCGCCTGTATCAATTTCCGGCTGGGATAGTTCCTGGTGAGGCTTTCTTTAAAATGCTGTTCGATACAACTCATTTCAAAACCCGGCATTACCTCGCTATCGGGCAATTCGGGCAAACCATCTTTGTTACCGGCGATACCGGCAAATTTTTCAACGTAGCTATACCAGGGTTCAAGATCCTTGTACCGGATGGGCCAGTCGACACCGAAGCCGTCCCGAACCGGTCCTTCAAAATCGAAATCACTCCATCGCTGTGTTTGCCGGGCCCATAATAATGATTTGCCACCTACATGATAGCCACGGAACCACCGGAAAGGTTTTTCCTGGACAAAGGGCTGCTCATCGTCTTTAATAGCCCAATGCAAGGTCTGCTCGCGCAGAACTCGAATGTTCTGGTAACCCGTCCTTTTTTCAATCGGCACCGTACCCCGGAATTCAAATTCCCAGGGCGCTTTGGAAGCGGTAGGATAATCTTTGATATGTTTTACATCACGTCCTCTTTCAAGTATCAGGGTCTTTATTCCTTTATCACAAAATTCCTTGGCAGCCCAACCGCCGCTGGCGCCTGAGCCGATCACGATCGCTTCGTAAGTCCTGTTTTGTTTATCGTCAGGCATGGGTTTGAGCTTTTATATCAATACATCCATAATAATGACCGGGTGCTACATTGTAATGAAAATAATTCAGCATAACCTCTTTTGACGTCGTAAACCCGTTGATCGTTTCCGATTTAACCAGGTCGAAGAACTCTTTCTCAGGTTTCTTTTGCGAAGCGGAAAATCGCAGAAGTAACTCCTGCCGCTGAGCGGGGTCACATTTGGAGAAAGATTTTTTGTAAGCGGACTCGGCTGATTCTTCCAGGGCTTTTAATTGCAGCTTCACATTATCCTGCACGTCTTTTTCGAAACATTTATCGATCAGCTTTTGTAAATATTTATCCACTCCAACGGAAAGGGCTCCGATGGCATTACCAGCCGGGATAATTGTGTCAATAATTGCGGCTAGTGTTTTCTGCTCGGCTGTAGAAAAAGACGATAAATGCGTGGTCTCATTGTCGCTACTGCAGGCAGTCATCCAAAAAGGAAGGCTGATCAGGCTACCTGAGGCAATAGCAATTGTTTTTACGGCATGCCGGCGATTCAAAGCGAACGATTATGAACCGAATATAAGAAAAATGCAGTTGTCATGACAACCGCATTCGTTAAACTCCCTCTGTTGATGAAATAAAATAACCCTCTATTTTAATTTGTAGACCAATGCCAGCCCGTGATCAAATCCGTTGGTAAATGGAACAAGGCTCAGATTGGGATCTTTTATGATTTTATGTTTATGAAAATGTGGGACCAATATTCCTGTCAGCGTTCCCTGCGCCACTCCCAGCAGGAGATCTGAAGGGAAATGCATGCCGCCGCGGTGCCGCCAGTAAGCAGTGAGACCTGTTACGCCCGCTGCAACGGTATAAAACACCCATTTTACTTTTGACTCAGGGAAATAGTCCGAAAGCACTTTTGCACCAAAGAAAAGCGAAGTGGCAACCAGGGCCGGGTGCCCCGCATAGAAAGAATTTTTTCCGCCTCCATTCGTTCGCTGCTCCATTGTTGTTTCGGAACTATAGACATATGGACGATACCGGTTCGTTAAGTAAGTTGACCCCGTATATAACAAACCTGTTATCGACATAGCTTCCAGGTAAAGGAATGTCAGTTTGAAAAAATCTTTGCGTGTCTTTTGCGGGATCAGGAACAATAATGGCAATGGCATTGACGCATTAAAAGGTATATAGGCGAGCTTATCCAGGTGAGGTGAATAAGGCCTGACAGCCCAACGATCAAAAGAATTGATATCGTTTTTGTTCAGGTTCAACACCACTTCGGCATCGGTTGATGGCTTGCTGTATATTACCGTAAATGCATACAATGTCCACGCTGAATTAATAGCGGTCAAAGGAAAATCTATAATAGGCTTGAGCTTATATACAGGCTGCTTCTTTACAGGGATTTCCTGGCTGCTGAATGAGAGCAAAGGAATTGTATCAGTGTTTACTTTATCAGAAACAGGTGTAGTCGTGGTGCTATCGTTTTGTGCATTTATTTGAGTGTAAATAAACAAACAAATAAAACCTGTGAGTATGGTTTTCATCATCGGCTCCGGCATTTTAAATAGTTAACAAAAA